>JBEKYH010000244.1:0-7522 GCA_049511115.1 Tepidisphaeraceae bacterium
CGTCCAGCGATTCTTCCACATCCCATTGTTGTCCGTCGGGAGCGTTAAGCTGAGAATTGGCGGGAAGATTGGAGGTCGATCCAAATTCGTTTTCAACCGTCAGCGTCGGTCCGCCCCTGGTGTTGAACTTTTGCAGCCCATAGGTGCCGCTGAACGTATTGGCGTCGGTGACGATATCCGGATCGTTATACGCATCAACAATGGCAATCGTCTGTCCGCTTCCCTCGTCGCTGACTTGCGTCAGCCCATATGCCGTGCGAATTTCCGGCGCGGTAAACGGCGCGCTCAACGTGCCCGAAGCATTCACCACCACCAATGGCGTATACGCCGTCCATGAGGCTGGCCCACCCAATGCCGTGCTGAGCAAATAGCGCCGCTCCAGGCTCTCAACGGCAACAGCCAGCGCCCGCGCGGTCCGATAATTCGTTGGGATCGCTATCCTTCCGCGCCGTTTGCCGCGGAAAACACCAGAAAACGACATTTTTTACCCTCTAAGGGAAGATCAGACCTGCGTCATTATATATCAGTTACCGCTTCCGCCCAATTTATTCGCTGAATTCAAGGTTTTTGCGGGTCTGGGGTACGCTCGTGGCTTCTGATCCCCTCTCCATGTACTCAGGGAGAGGGTTAGGGGGTTAGGGTGAGGGTTCTTCACCGCTCCAATTGCAAAACATCTCCAAAAATTGAAATGCGACGCTGGTGTTTGCGGCTGACTACCCCAGCCACGCTACAATCCCCCCATGCCCTCCAATCGACTCGCCAACGAATCCAGTCCCTATCTCCTGCAGCACGCTCACAACCCCGTGGACTGGTATCCCTGGGGCGATGAAGCCTTCGCCGCCGCCCGCGCTCAGGACAAACCCATTTTCCTCTCCGTCGGCTACAGCTCCTGCTACTGGTGCCACGTCATGGAACGCCAGTCATTCGAGAACCCGCAAATCGCCGCCGAGATGAATCGCCGTTTCATCAACGTGAAGGTCGATCGCGAAGAGCGCCCCGATGTGGATCAGCTTTACATGAACGCCGTTCATGTCGTCGCCGGGCAGGGGGGTTGGCCCATGAGCGTCTTCCTGACCCCCAACCTCAAACCCTTCTACGCCGGCACCTACTTCCCCCCAACAGACTCCCACGGCCGCGTCGGCTTTCCGCGCCTTCTCGCCGCCCTCGACGACGCCTGGCAAACCCGCCGCGACGACGTGCTGCGCTCGGCCGACCAGATTCTCCAGTCCCTGCGGCAAATGGCACAACCTCCCCCGCGCTCTGCCGTCGCCATCGATCTCTCTTTCCTCGACGAGCTTCTCGACCGCTCCACCTCCGACTTTGACCCCGTCGCCGGCGGCTTCGGCTCGGCCCCCAAATTCCCGCGCCAAACGCTCCTTGAATTCATCCTCGCCTCCCAGCGCGCCCTTCCCAATCCCGGCCGCATGAAGCAACTTTGCCACACCCTCGACGCCATGGCCGCCGGCGGCATTCACGACCACCTCGGCGGTGCGTTCCATCGCTACAGCACCGACGACCAGTGGCTCGTCCCGCACTTTGAGATCATGCTCTACGACAACGCCATGCTCGCCTGGGTCTTTGCCGAGGCTCACTCCCAGACCGCCGAACCGCGTTACGCCCGCGTCACTCGCGGCATCCTCGATTTCATCCTCCGCGAAATGACCGACCCCAGCGGCGGCTTTTTTACCGCCTTCGACGCCGAAGTCGACGCCCGGGAAGGCCTCTCCTATCTCTGGACCCCAGAAGAAATCACCAAAATCCTCGGTCCTGACGCCACGCTCTTCAATCGCGTCTACGGCGTCGACGCCGGCCCAAACTTCGCCGACCCTTACCACGGCGACGGCCGCCCCGACAAAAACATTCTCTTCCTCCCCGCGCCGATTGACTTGACCACCGATGATCTGCTGGCTCCCCTTCGCCAAAAACTCTACGCCCGCCGCCGCCAGCGCAAACAGCCACTCCTCGACACCAAAATCCTCACAAGCTGGAACGCGCTGATGATTCGCGCCCTCGCCCACGCCGGCCAAATCCTGAATGAACCGCGCTATCTCGCCGCCGCCAATCGCGCCGTTGATTTTCTCCTGCAATCTCACGCCAACGCGGCAGGGGGCCTGCATCGCATGAGCCGCGACAACCGCCCCAAAGGCGACGCGTTTCTCGACGATTACGCCTTCCTCGCCCAGGCTCTCCTCGCCCTGGGCCGGCGCGACGATGCAAAAAAAATCGCCGACCAAATGCGCATCCGCTTTCTCGACGAAACAGCCGGCGGGTTCTTCTTCACCGCCCCCGATGCCCCCGACATCCTCATCCGCCACAAGAGCGCCACCGATTCCCCCCTCCCCAGCGGCAACGGCGTCGCCGCCGCCGTCATGTGGGAATTGGGCGAACCCAAAATCGCCCAGGAGACCATCGCCGCCTTCGCTTCCCAGCTTTACCGCTTCGGCGAGTCCATGAGCGCCCTCGCCCAGGCCGCCCTGCAATCTCAATCTTCTCCCGCCGCTTCCGCTCCCGCCAAAGAATCATCCGCAACAGAATCGACAGATCTCGTCGCCCTCTCCGCCGATTGGCTCGACGCCAAATCCCTGCGAATTAGCGCTGCCATCGCGCCGGGATTTCACCTCAATTCCCACCAATCCGCCCCCGGCCTCACCCCCACGCGCCTCTCTCTCTCCGGCCCATCCGCCGACAGTATCGCCTCCATCGACTACCCCGCGCCGACTCTCGCCGAATTCCCATTCGCCGACGGCGCGATTCCCATCTATGATGGCTCAATCGAAATGGTGGTTCGTTTCCACCATCCTCCGGCGGATGAAGCGATGACCGTCATTCTTCATTTTCAGGCCTGCGACCAGAACTCCTGTCGCGCCGCGGCAACGAGCCGTCTGGTGATCGCGCCTCAACACAAATCATAACTCTTAATTGGAAGGAAAAATGATTCCCACCAGCACCCGCACTCACATCTCCCTCGCGGCTCGTCCCCCCAAGGACGCCCAGGCCACCGTGGTATTTCTTACCGAAGGTTCCAAGCCCGCCGACGGCGCAACCGCTGCGGCCATCGCCGGCGAGGAAGCCTCCAAATCCGTCGCGCGCCTGCTGCAAGCCGGGGCCGCCAAAGGCAAAGCCTGCGAAGTCGTCTTCGACCTGATCGAAGAGCACAAGGCCGTCCATCGCGTCTATGTGCTCGGCCTTGGCAAAATTGAGAAATTTACCACTGAAACTCTGCGCCATTGCGCCGCCGCGATCGCCAAGGCGCTCAAGAAGCACGACATCCGCCGCGCCGCGCTGGTGCTGCCCACGCTGGAAAAAATCTCCCCGCCCCAGGCCACCGATTCCATCGTCACCGGCCTCGTCCTCGCCGGCTTCGATTTCCAGGAATGCAAGGGAACCGCGAAGGACACCGACAAAAAAAATGGCGGCGATCACGCCCTCGACATCACGCTCATCGTCCCTCCCGCCGAATTAAAGCAAACGCAAGTAGCCGCTCACGAGGCCCAGATCGTCGCCGAAGCTCAAAATTTCTCCCGCACCATCGCCAATCGCCCCGCCAATGTGATCAATCCGCCTTCGCTCGCCAAACTCGCCAAAAGCATGGCCACCGAAGTCGGCCTCAAATGCACAATCTTCGACGAAAAACAGCTCGCCAAGCTCGGCATGGGCGGCATTCTCGCCGTCGGCGCGGCCAGCATCCACACCCCGCCGCGCCTGATCGTCTTGGAACACAAGCCCGCCTCGGCGAAATCCGCCAAACCTCTCCTCGTCGTCGGCAAGGCCATCACCTTCGACACCGGCGGCATTTCCATCAAACCCGCCGACAAAATGGGGAAAATGATTTACGACAAATGCGGCGGTCTCACCGTGCTCGGCCTGATGTATGCCGCCGCGAAACTCAAACTCCCCGTCCATATCGTCGGCATTCTCTCCAGCGCCGAAAACGCCATCAGTTCGCGCGCCTATCGCCCCGGCGACATCCTCACGCTTTACAACGGCGTCACCGTTGAAGTCACCAACACCGACGCCGAGGGCCGCCTCGTCCTCGGCGATGCCCTCGCCTGGGGAATCGAAAAATTCTCCCCCGCGGCCGTCGTCGATCTCGCCACTCTCACCGGCGGCGTCATCGTCGCCCTCGGCCGCCAAATCGCCGGCATTATGAGCAACAACGACGGCCTTGCCGCCGAACTGATCTTCGCCGGCGCCGCCGCCGGCGAAACCCTCTGGCGTCTCCCCTTCGGCGACGACCAGCGCGAGCAGATCAAGAGCGATCTCGCGGATATCGTCAACTCCGCCGGCCGCGAAGCCCACCCCCTCCAGGGTGGCGCGTTCCTAAGCTACTTCATCCCCTCGGATGGCTCCGTCCCCTGGGCACATTTAGACATCGCCGGCGTCGCCGACACCGAAAAAGACCTCCCGCTTTATGTCAAAGGCGCAACGGGTTGGGGAGTGCGAACTTTGGTGAATTGGGTCAGGGCGAGAACGAAACCTTGACCCCGCGCCGCTCTATTTCCCCCTCTCCATGACTTCGGTGAGCTACGTCGAACCGTACTCAGGGAGAGGGCCGGGGTGAGGGTTCTTCGACTGCCAAAAAGCTTCGCCTAAGAAGAATCAATCGAGATTTTCCATGTCCATTCCCAACCCATCTCTCTCCCCCCAATCCCCCCACATCCTCTCCGTCAACGGCGGCTCCTCTTCAATCAAATTCGCCCTCTTCGAATCCGCCGAAAAACCCCGCCGCATCCTTTCGGGTCAGATCGACCGCATCGGCCAACCCGACGCCGCCCTGCACATCAAAGGCGAGCCCACCGCAATCACCTTGTCACCCCCTCACCCTGTCACCCCCTCATCTCCCGAATCGCCGATCGGACACGCCGCCGCCGCCGCTTCCCTGATCAACTTTCTCGACCAGCGCATCGGCATCTCCACCATCTCCGGCATCGGCCACCGCATCGTCCACGGCGGCAGCCGCTTCACGCAACCCGCCCAGGTCACCGCCGAAATGCTCAACGAACTCCGCCGCCTCATTCCCCTCGATCCCGCTCATCTCCCCGAGGAAATCGAACTCATCGAAGGCTTCGCTAAACTCGCCCCTCACGCCACCCAGGTCGGCTGCTTCGACACCGCCTTCCACGCGGACATGCCGCGCGTCGCGACGCTTCTCTCGCTGCCGCGCAAATATCAGGCCGAGGGTCTCCGCCGCTACGGCTTCCACGGCCTCTCATACACCTACTTGATGGGCGAACTCTCTCGTCTCGATCCGCGCGCCGCCGCCGGAAAAGTCGTCCTCGCCCACCTCGGCTCGGGGGCGAGCCTCGCCGCCGTCGAGAATGGCCGCTCCATCGACACCACAATGGCCTTCACCCCCACCAGCGGCCTTGTCATGTCCACGCGCGGCGGCGACATCGACCCCGGCGTCGCCATCTACTTCCTCCGCAATCACGGCTACACCGCCGACCAGCTCGACGACCTCTTCAACCGCCGCTCCGGCCTGCTGGGCCTGTCCGAAACCACTCCCGACATGCAAAAACTGCTCACCCTCCGCGCCACCGACCCGCGCGCCGCCGACGCCGTCGATCTCTTCTGCTACACCGCAAGAAAAAAAATCGCCGCCGCCTCCGCCGCCTTGGGCGGCCTGCAAACCCTCATCTTCTCCGGCGGCATCGGCGAACACGCCCCGCAGGTCCGCTCCGAAATCTGCCAACACCTCAGCTTCATCGGCGTCAATCTCGATCCCGCCGCGAATGCGGCTAATGCCGCAATCATTTCCACGCCGAATTCGCCGTGCACAGTTCGCGTGATCGCGACCGATGAGGAATCGGTGATTGCGGAGATGACACAGCGAATCTTGGCCCAGGGCAGGTGATTCCGCCGTCTGGCTAATCCCCGATCCACGCCAGCGAGTTTCGGAATTTCCCCCTCTCCATGTACTCAGGGAGAGGGTCGGGGTGAGGGTTCTTCTAGCCTACACCAATAGCGCCATCCAATCTCCAATTACAGCCTTGACATCCTTATGCCGATATGTTAATAACTGCTAACATATTTGGATGAACGCATCAACTGGCGTCACCTGGGTGCCTACATCTTCGTCACTGAACCAGACCCGCTCAAGGATTTTCAGGATTCCGTTCCGCGCACTTGGGTACTTGTGGTTACCTCGGCCGCTATTGTCATCGGCCAAGCTTTTGTATGCGGTCTGGATAGATTCTGTACAGACAGGAATTTTTGGCCTGACATCCTGTTCGGATGCAGCATGGACGCCATAACGGGCTTCGGCTCTGCCATTGTAGCGTGCGTCCTCCAATTCGCCTCATTGCGCCGAAAGTTTCACCCGATAATCGCCGACGTATACGCCGTATTCCTTGCAATTGTGGGAATGGGCTGCTCGATGCCTGCAATCATCATCGGCGCGGGTGGACCCCCGGAGTAGATGCGGCCACTTAATTGGGCGGAAAGGCAATCCCATGATCTGGCTTCCCCTGGCTGCGCTCATTCTGGCTGCGCTCTATCTGCCGCGACCGAATTCGTCAAGGGACTTTCGCCCCTCGTCACCGCAGTCCTGGAAACTTGTCGTGACCGGTGCCATCATCCTTGTCGCCCAGGCTTTTATGAGCGGCCTGGAAGCATACGGCGAGCACCGTAACATTTTGCCCGACAAGGTATATGGCTGGCATCTCGACGACTTGATTTGCTACGGTTCCCTTCTCATCGCCTGCGCGCTGCACTTCTTGTCGCTGCGTCGCAAGTTTCACCCGATCACGGCTCTCGTATGCGCCATTTTCCTGGCGATATTCGGCGCCGTTTGCTCAATGCCTGCGACGCTTGCAGGCGCCCGGATTGTAGATGGCGATGCCATCGGCGGATGATATCACCTGGAGCATGGCAACTCGCGCGTGGGCGGCTTGTTTCTGGCGATTCCTTTTGACTTTCGCGGCTCTGCTCGTGGCCACGACAATTCTTTTCGCAATGGTCGCCGGGATCGCAGTACCGCTCGGACTCGACAGACAACTTGCATTTTTGCTGTTCCTCATCCTGGTCTTCCTTGCGGCGTGCTTTGCTTCCTTCTTCGCCCTTAAACTGGTTATAGGAAGGGATTTCGGCTCCTACCGGCTGGTAATGCTCGGCCAGCAGTCACTGGACGATTATTCCCACAAATATTCCTAATCCCCGCCGTCCGCGCCGATTGCCTGAAATTTGCTTTACTACAATCCCGGTGTGTTCCGGACGAACCTGAAGACATAGGCGCCCGCATTGGAGTGGCCGCCTCCCGTGCCCGGCCGATTACGCCGTCCCCGGCTCGACGGCGGCCTTAAACCCAATCCCCTCCAACACCCCAACCAGCGCCGCCGACGGCGTCTTCTTCGGGTCAATCGAAACCCGCGCAGACCCAACGGCCACTTCCTCAACTTTGACCCCGGCAACGCCTTTCAGCGCCGCCGTCACCCGCGCGACGCAGGCGCCGCAATGCATGTCCTGAATTGAGAGATGGATGGTTTCCATGCTGAACTCCGGGGCTTCATTTCCGATAAGGCGA
>JBEKYH010000245.1:0-7516 GCA_049511115.1 Tepidisphaeraceae bacterium
CTTCAGCACAGCGACGGCACCGGCGAGATCAAAATGATTGAACTGACCATCGACACGCCCAAGGGATCGTCGTCCCCGTGCCTGGTGCGGAAAGTGACCGGCAATTTAACGGACGAAAATCTTCCCGCGCCCGATGAGGAAATCATCTGCCGTGGTGTGTCGAGCTTTACCTTGCAGTATTTCGACGGCGAGAATTGGAATCCGACCTGGGATTCAACGGCACAGGACAACACTCTGCCGGTGGCGGTGCAGGCAACGATCACGCTTGTACGCCCGCAGAATAACGGAGGGTCACGCACGCTGAGTTTCCAGCGCGTGTACATCCTCCCCTGCTCGACTGCCGAGCAGGATAGCACGGTCAATACCGACGTGTCAGCATCAACCTCAACACAATGAATTCTGATTTGAATTTCATTTTCGCAGCACCGATTCGCCAAGGCGTGCACTTGCGCCGCAGGCGCGGTGGGCAACGGCACGGGATCATTTTCATCACGGCAATTGGGATCATTGCCATTCTGAGCGGGCTGCTGCTGGCGTTCGCGATGGATATGAAGACCGAGGCCATCGCGGCGGCGAATCGCGAGGCGGAAATCCAGGCCGACGAGGCCGAGCAGGCCGGCGAGGAATTTGTCTGTGCCAACGTCGATCTTGAATCGACCGCCGGCACCAACAGCACGAGTGGCGCATCGCAGCCCGATTCCTGGACCCTGTGCTACAACACGCTGACCGAGGCGGTGCAGGTCGGCAACGCCTACTTCTGGATCATCCGCCCCAGCGAAGATTCTGACAGCGAGTACGAATACGGAATCACCGACGAGTGCAGCAAGCTGAATTTGAACGCGAAGACGTTCACCTCGACGCTGCTCACGGCCTTGCCGACGGACATGACCTCCGACGTTGCAGACGCCGTGATGGATTGGAAAAGCGCCGCCTCGGCGGCCACCAGCGACGGGGCCGAGAGCGATTATTACAACGGTCTTGCCGAACCTTATGATGCGAAGAATAACCCCTATGAGTCAGTTGAGGAGTTGCTTCTGGTTCGCGGGATTACGCCGCAGACGCTTTTCGGTTACGACCTCAACCGCAACGGAACCATCGAGGATTCCGAGCGAACTATCAGCAACGACGGCTCGATGGGTTTTGATACGACCGGCAACGATAGTCGCGGCATCTTCCGCTATTTGACGGTCTACACGACGGGCGAGACAGCGCTGATGACCTCCGGCGGCGGAGGAGGCGGTGGCGGTGGCGGTGGGGGCGGTGGTGGTGGGGGCGGAGGAGGAGGCAGTTCCACGACCTCCACGCTTGGACTGCTCAACGTCAACACTGTGTCTGAAAATGTACTGATGGCTGAGGGTCTGACCCAGTCGCAGGCGGATACGCTGATTCAAGCGGCTCAGAGCACGACCGGGGGGCTGACGAGCCTCGCCGATGTGCAGACGGCGATGGCCGGGGCGCAGGTCGCCAATTCGTTCTATCAGGCGATGACGGCGACGTCCTACCAGTATTCGGCTGACATCGTTGGCGTCAGCGGCAACGGGCGAGCCTTCAAGCGCGTGCGCATCGTGGTTGATTGCTCGCCGTCCAGCAGCTCGAGCAGTTCCAGCAGCAGCACTGGCGGCACTGGTGGTGGTGGCGGGTCCAGCAGTGGAAGTACAGCAACCGTTCCCAGCCGCATCGTCTATCGGCGGGATTTGACGGCCTATGGATGGCCTTTGTCGCCGGATATTCAAAAAGCGTTGCGTTCGGGCACGGGAATTACGCCGGGCACCGCCGGGTCGAATTTAGGAAACAACCAATAAGCGGGAAACTCTAACCGTGGGAGCATCTTGAAACCGTCTCGTTACAAAAAGGTATTGGGCCTGGCGCTGGGCGAGAAATCAGTTCTCGTCGCGGAAGTTGCGGCTGGAGGCCGCGCGCAGATCCGGCGTCTGGCGGAAATGGAATACAGCGAAGGCGTGTCGCCGGCGCAGCCCCTGGAACTTGGGCGGGCCCTGGGCGCTTTCTTGAAGGAAAAGGGGTTCACGGCGAACACGGCAATCGTCGGCATTCCCATTAAGTGGCTGCTGGTCCGCCCCAAGGAAGTCCCCACCTCGGCCGATCACAAGACGCTGTCTACGATGCTGCGATTGCAGGCGGAAAGCGAGTTTTCGGCGGACATAAAAGACCTTGTGTTTGAGTACGCTGAGGGCCAGACCGATGGCTCATCGAAGGATGTCCTGCTACTGGCGACGCCGCAGAAGTATCTCGGCTGGGCGCAAGCCATCGGACAAGCGAGCAATCTGACCGTGGCCGCGGTGACGCCGTCGCTGCTGGCACTGGGCCGGACGACGGGGACCGCCATCAGCGGCGAAAAGACCTCCGGCAAGGAAGTGCTGGTGCTGGCAGTGAACCAGGGCGGCACCGAAATGGCCGCTCAACATGGCCCGGCGTCGAGCGCTCTGCGATATCTGCGGCCATTGGAGCCACGGCCGCCGTTCGTCAGCGAACTTCGCCGCACGGTATCCACGCTTCCGCCATCTGCCAAAGGCCGCGAACTGGTGATATGGGACGGCATAGGTGTGGATGCCCCGACTCTCAGCCAACAGGTTGGCATGCCGGTGCACTGCGCGGATTTGCCCTCGCTGGGAATCGACACGTCGTTGTCGGGCGCCAACGGAGACGGCCGGAAATACGGCGCCGCGGTGGCTGTCGCCATGATGGGCCTGGGCGAAGCCGGGCCGATGGTGGATTTCCTGCATTCGCGGCTGGCTGCTCCAAAGGTCTCGCCGATTCCGAAATGGGCCGTGCCCACGGCGCTGGCGGTGATCGCCCTCATCGCGGGGATTGTGTATGGGAACGGCAAGTTGTCGGAGCTGCAGGCGCAGGACGACGTATACGCAAAGCCGCTGAATGATCCTGCAGCGAAGAATAGACTCGCCGAAGCCAAAGCCTTTGTGGGTATGGTTTCGACCGCGCAGGCCTGGCACGGAGGCAAGCCCCAGTATCTGGCCTGCTTCCTCGATTTGAGCGTGGCGGTCCCCTACGACCAGGTCACCTACATCACCGCTCTGTCGTTGAAGGAAGCCAATCCTCCTGGTTCGGCGTCAGCGGCGGCGGCGAGCAACAAGGCCCGGCTGCTGTCCGGGTCGATTCAGGGAAAGACGCCGAACGATGCGGAGGTGTTGGTCATCCGCGATGGTTTGCAGCGGATACCGGCCTTCACAGGTGTGAAAATCACCAACGAAGTGTACGTGGTGCGTGAAAGAGTGAGGTCCTTCACGATTGAGTTCACTTACGACCCGAGCCTTTCGAATCATAAACCATTTTGATCGTGGGAGACTTGGCGCGGGCGTGCTCCGGTAGAGCATGATGGCGAAGAATTGAATTGGAGTTGAACGTGGTAGCTTCCAAACGAGAAAAACAAATCGCAATAGCGGTCGCGGCTGTGATCGGGTCATACATCCTCTACGAGGTGGCTGAGGCGGAATACTTCGACCCGATGGACGCCATCGCCAATCAGATCGAAATCGACCGGAAAGCGACGGAGGACAACAACCTGGTGTATCGGCGCAAGAACGAGCTCAACAAGGTCTGGATGGACATGCAGACGCACGGGCTGAAATCAGATGAGACAGCCGCCGATTCCCAGTTGGGCAGCGCGCTGGATATCTGGTCCAGTGAGTCGGGTCTGGACGGCCCGGCGGATTTGCGGCTGAACCCGGAACACACCGAGGGGAAATTCCCCGTGATCAGCTATACGGTGACGGTGCAGGGCTCGACCAAGGCGATATCCAAGCTGCTGTGGGCGCTGGAAACGACGACGATCCCCATCCGCGTCACCAACATGATGATTACTCCTCAACCTGAAGGCTCGGATCATCTGCAGGCGCATATTGAAGTCTCGACGCTGGCGATGCCGCCGGAATTGAATAATTCGGCGAAGCCTGCGACGACGCAATCGAGCGGTCAGTTCGCGGGCGGAACTTCGCGGCCGGCCAATGCCGTCGCGGCGGTCAATGCCAGCCCCGTGCAAGTAAACGGTTCAACAACTCGGCCGAGCAACACGGCCGCTCCGACGACGCAGCCGATCAACACGGCCGCCCCAACGACAACGCCGACCAATTCGGCAGGAGTGACGCAATGAAACTGTCCAATATTCTTATCGTGCTGATGGTGGCTGTGCTGACGCACGTGGCGGCGGAGCAGGCGCTGGGACAGGCCGGTGGCGGCGGCTTCGGCGGCGGCGGTGGTGGCGGTTACGGAAACGGCGGAGGTGGCTACGGAAACGGTGGCGGAGGTGGCGGCTTTGGCGGCGGCGGCGGCGGAGGTCGTCGCGCGAATGGCGGCGGCTTTGGCGGTGGCGGCGGTGGTGGGCAAGGCGGATTCGGTGGCGGGGGCGGTGGACAAGGTGGATTCAACGGCGGCGGGGGTGGTGGACAAGGTGGTTTTGGCGGTGGCGGCGGTGGCGGTCGCCGCGGCGGTGGCGGTGGACAGGGATTCAACGGCGGCGGCGGCGGCGGTCGCCGAGGCGGCCGCCTGCAGCAGTTTAACGCCGACCCTAATGCGGGCAATTTCGGCAACACCGGCGGGGCGGACGATGATTCTGTTCCGGCTCCCGAGCCGATGTCCGGCGACTATCTCACCATGACCACGCGGAGCATTTTCTTCAAAGGGCCGTTTGTTCCCGAGGGAACGGTCACCGGGCCGACCTTCACGCCGCGCGAAGCCCTGCTGGTCTTTATCGGCACCTTTGACGCGGACGAAAACGATAAGAATATGCTGGGTTTCCTCGAAAATCAGGACACCGGCGCGATCCAGACCATGCACGTAGGCGACGCGATTGCTTCGGGAAAGATCACCAAGATCACGCTGGATTACATGTACTATACGTCCGCAGCCGGAACCATGCGCCTGGGCGTAGGTGAAAACCTCGGCGGCGATCAGATTTATGGATCGAATCCGGATATTGCCCCGACCGCGGTAGGCGCCGATCTGTCAGGCCCGCAGGCGGACATGCTGCGCAAGCTGATGGAACGTCGGGCAAAGGAACTCGGCACGCCGACCCCCGCCAAATAGTGGCGGAGGACCAGGCGAGTTTGCGGCGATGTGACATTTGACGCCGGCGGGGAAAGTGTCTGTACGACGGCGTCGCCCAATGGAGAAGGCAAGGTCATGCGAGGCCTGCTGCTGGACATGGTGCTGTTGTCCTGCGCCGCCATGCTGCTCGTGATCTCGGTGAGATCGACGCGAGGAATAAACAACGAAATTTGTTCAATTGACATTGTGTGAATTTACACGGCGGAAGTAGCCAAAAAAGGAAGCGGTCAACCCTACGGGAAAGGTCTTTGTCATGCGAAGCTTGATGCGGCGAGCGTTTTTACTCTCTTCAGCGGCGATGTTGGTCCTAGATCCAATCAAGTCGATGGGCCAGGCGACGCCCGCGGCTGATCAACCGGCCACACAACCGACAAGCACAACCCCGACAACCAAACCGACGACGCAGCCAATTGCGACCGAGGCAACGTTCAATTTTGACAACGCCCCCATCCAGACGGTGCTGAATTATCTGTCAACGACGTTTGGATTCGAAGTGGTGCCGCTGGTTCCGGTGACCGGCCGCGTGACAGTGCTCGCGGTCAAGCCGATCGGGCCCGACGATGCGCTGCAGCTCCTGAACACGGTGCTCAACGCCAACGGCTATGCCGCGGTGCGCCAGGAAGGCACACGCATCCTGAAGATCAACTCGGTGGACCGGACCAAGAAGGAAGGCATCCCGGTTCATTACGGAACCGATCCCAAGGATATCGCCGACACCGACGAACTGATCACGCAGATCATGCCGGTGAAGAGCGTCGACGCGGTGCGGCTGCGGACGGACCTGACGCCGCTGATCAGCACCGACGCGGATATCACCTCCAACCCGGGCAGCAACTCGATCATCGTCACCGACACCTCCAGCCGCATTAAGCGCCTGGCGCGGATCATCTTCGATCTGGACTCACGCGAGGCGGCGGAGAACGGCATCGTGATCCGGCAGTTGAAGTATGCCGACGCGGCGGCGGCGGAGAAGCTTATCCTGGACATCTTTAAGCCGGCCGATCAGCAGCAGCAGGCGAATCAGCCGGCGGGTGGTGGCGCCGCCGGGGCATTGGGGGCGGCCTTCGGCGCTGGCGGCCGAGGCGGCCGAGGCGGCGGCGGTGGCTTGGGCGGGGGCGGCCGCGGAGGCGCCGGAGGCGGCGGCACCGCCGACGCCGGGCGGATGGGAGTCATTGAAGCTTCCTCGGACGAGCGAACCAATACGATTGTTGTGACCGGTCCGGAGGAAGTTCTCGCCGTCGTGCGCGACGTGCTGACCCAGCTTGATAACAATCCGGCCGACGAAGAGACCTTTTTCCTTTATAAGGTGAGGAACGGTTCGGCCGTGGATATGCAGTCCACGCTTAACGCGCTTTTCAGCGGAACAGGCAACACCGGATCGACTGCTTCGCGCGCGATCAGTTCGCAGACGGGTAATTTGGTTTCGTCCGGGTTTGGGGGGGGCGGCGCGGGTGGCCGCGGCGGCGGTGGTGGCGGCGGTGGTGGCGGTGGCGGCCGTGGGGGCGGTGCAACTACGTTTGGGGGCGCGACCGGTACGGGTGCTGCCGCCTTTGGTGGCGGTGGTGGCGGCGGTGGAGGCGGTGGGCGCGGCGGCGGCGGAATCGGCGGAGCGGGGGGCACCAACATAGGCAGCCAGGCCCTGGGCGGCATCGCGTCGCTCATCGGTCAGGTTCTGGTGGTCGCAGACTCGGACACCAATTCGCTCCTGGTGGCGACGGCCAGCAAGTTCGAGAAGCAAGTGCACGACATCATCGACCAACTGGACCGGCCGGTTCCGCAGGTGCTGATCAAGTGCCTGGTGGCCGAGGTGACGCACGACAACGGCGATCAGTTCGGCGCCGACTTCTCGGTGCTGAACGAGCGCACGAACTTCTTCACCGCGGGCACGTCTTCGACTGTTACGGTTGCCCAGCCGACGCAGCAGACGACGACCAGTGGCAACTCGGTAACAACCGTAAGCACCATCGGCACCAACAGCACCTCGACGACCAATGGGATCACCACCTTTGAGCGCGGTTCCCAGGGTGGCGTCAGCCTGGGCGCGGCGGCGGCGGCGGCGTCTTCGCCGGCAGGGTTGGTCTATGAGCTGGCCGAGAACAACGTCACGGCGACAGTGCAGGCCCTGGAGACGGCCGGCAAACTGGACGTGCTGTCGCGGCCTTACATCCTGACCAGCGACAACAAGGAAGCGACCATCGTCATCGGCCAGGAAGAGCCGTATGTGAGCGACACGCGCACAGAGACGACCGGGCAGTTGGTGAACACCATCGAATACCAGGAAATCGGCGTGATCCTGGACGTGACCCCGCACGTCAATCCTGACGGGCTGGTCATCATGCAGGTGAATCCGCAGGTATCGCAGCCTGAGCCGGGCGGCGTGACCATCACCGCGGGCGTCACCGCGCCGATCTTCTCCACGCGCAATGCCAGCGCCTAC
>JBEKYH010000246.1:0-7502 GCA_049511115.1 Tepidisphaeraceae bacterium
CAATGCCGGCAGCGGCAAGCGGAATAATGCCCGGGCTGGGGTGCGCAAGTACGTCACCATCAAGCCTTTGACGCCGCGCAACGCCCCGCCGGTGCCGTCGGTGCAGGTACTGGTGCGGGATTTATCGGCCGAGGGCATCGGCCTCATCCACCACGAGACCCTCCCCACCAACAGTCTGTTCGCCATCCGCCTCCCGATTTATGGGACACGGCTGATTACCGCCATTTATATCGTGAAACACTGTGACGAGCTGGAAAAGGACCTGTACCGGATCGGAGCGGCCCTGCTCAAGATTGACGACCCCGAGGGGGCGCTCACCGTATCGCTTGGGCCGGCCGCTTCCATGGCTCCGGCGCCGGCCGGGGCGGTCGCGATCAGTTCGGATGCCGGGGCCGCCGAAGGATCGGCCGGCACAGCTACGGCAGTCGCCCCTGTTGTGGCCGCACCCTCCACTCCTACGCCGTCGCCGGCCCAGACTCCGGCCGCGGCTGAACCTCCGGCAGAGGCCGATCAACTTGGCGGCGGTGGTTTTTAACGGCCAGGTCAATCGCCAGTTCGATCGCCGCCCGCATACTCCCCGGATTGGCCCGGTTCTTCCCCACGATATCAAACGCCGTCCCGTGATCGGGGCTGGTGCGGATAATGGGCAGGCCCAGTGTGACGTTCACCGCCTGATCGAACGCGAGCAGCTTCACGGGGATGAGGCCCTGGTCGTGATACATGGCGACGACGGCATCGAAGTGGCCGTCGCGGGCCTTGAGGAAGATCGTGTCCGGCGGATAGGGTCCGGTGGCGTCGATGCCCTGATCGCGGGCCATCAGAATCGCCGGTTCGATGATCCGTTCCTCTTCGTCGCCAAACTGGCCGTGCTCTGAGGCGTGGGGATTCACGCCGCAGACGGCGATGCGCGGCTTGGGGATATCGAACCATTCAACGAGAGCCTGATGCATCAGCTCGATCGGGGCGAAAACCGCGCCGATATTCAGCCGGCCCCAGAGGCCCATCAAGGGAACGTGCACGGTGCAGAGGACCACGCGCAATGGGCCGCCCGTGAACATCATGGCGAAGCGCCGCGCCCCGGTTTGATGGGCGAAAAGCTCGGTGTGGCCGGGGAAATGATAACCGGCCAGCTTCCAGCTTTCCTTGGCGATTGGGGCGGTTACCACGGCGTCGGCGATTCCGCTCTTGGCCGCCTCGATCGCGTCGAGGCAGAAGCGCATGGAGGCTTCGCCGCCCATTTTGCTGGGGGCGCGGATGGCGGTTCCAAGCATCGAGTATTGATCGTAATCCACCACCACCACGTCATGCGGATAAGACCGCAATCGCCCCGCGAATTGATCGCGCCACCAGAAGACGTCGAACTCGGCGATGTCGGCCGCATAATGCAGCAGTTCGTTCATCCCATAGATGATGTATCGCGCCTTGAAGCGAAGCACGGGGTCGGCCAGCGCCTTGACGATGACCTCGGCGCCGATGCCGGCAGGCTCGCCCATGCTGATGGCTATGGTGGGACGGTAATCCATACGAGGCTAAAGCCTTTGAAATTACACTGTTCCGCTACGCTGCTCCGTCCACACTTTGCCTCAGGATGGGCTGGTGTTCAAGCCAAAAAACGATCGTCTTGGCAAGAATGTCGGCTTCCACATTATATGCGTAACCCATGGGGCGGCGGCCCAGGGCGGTTATGTTCAAGGTCGTGGGGATCAGGGCCACTTCAAAAGAGTCGGCGTTCACGGCGGCGATGGTCAAGCTGACGCCGTCGAGCGAGACCGATCCCTTGGGGATGATGTACGATTTCACTGCCGGCGGGATTTGCAGGGTAAGGCGGCATTCCTTTTCGTCGGACTTGCGAGCGAGCAATGGCGCGACGGCATCGACGTGGCCCTGGACCATGTGGCCGTCGAGGCGGTCGCCCATGCGCAGGGAACGCTCGAGTTGAACTTCGCTGCCGGCTTTGAGGAGACCCAGGTTGGTCTTGGCCAGGGTTTCGGCGATGACATCGAACTCGACGGTTTCCGGCGAGAGGCGGGCAACGGTCAGGCAGCAGCCGTTGACGGCGATGCTTTGGCCGGGCTGGAGGTCGGGCCAGGGGCGGGGAAGTTTGATCTGGCGCGAGCCGACGAGATCGACAACCCCTGCCACGGCGACGGTCTTTTCGACGATGCCGGTGAACATTGGGGGATAGTGTAGACGGGGGCGTATGGCGCGGGTAGGGGCCTGGCCGGCACAGTTGCACTTATCGCACACCAACCTGAATTCGTCGTCTTACGCGCCGGCTCAGGAAGGGCATGCCGCCGAGGAACAAAATTGCCCCGCCGGCGGGTTCGGGGACGTCGGTGTCCACTTCCCAATTGATGTTATCGCTGGAATCGAGGGTACCCGTCACGGCGAAGGAGATTGCCTCTGATCCTGGAGCATCGGCACCGGGGAGGTCCTGTTCGTCGGAGTAATGCAGAGTGAAGGTGTCGGTATAGGTGCCGGGGACGTCGGTGAAAAGCTCGACGTAAAACGGAAAGACGTTTTCCGATGCGGAGTCGGTGGAGGGAAGGTCGTCGAACAAAGGCGGGTCGCCAAGTGCAAGCTGCGAATCGCCGGAGGCGGTGATGGAATCAATGTCCAGCTCCGCGGTCGGCTCGCCGGGCGGGTCGCCGATCATTCCCGGTGCGAACCCGCCGGCAGGTCCCTCGGTGCCGGCTTCCTGCGGGGGCAAAGATGCATTGCTCAAATCGGGCATGCTGGCGTTTTCTCCCGGCGTTGTGGCGAATTTAGTGACGCTCGGCACCGAGAGGGGAACGACCTTTCCGCTGAGCACCAGGCCCGGGGTTGCGTGTGCCAGCACGTTGACGGTGCCGCCGAGTGTGACGGCGGCGTTGGTGTCGGTGTTGGTGAGCGTCAGACTGACGGGCACATTGTTCGCCGGCGCTACCTGCGATGAATTGAGGGTAAAGGGTAGGATCGTATATCCGGTGCCGCCGTCGGCCGATTTAGAGCCGCTGTAGGAGATCGGCGAAACATAAGACTGGTTCGAAGAGAGCTTGTAGTTCGCGGCCGCCGAACCCGTGGGGGCGGTGTTATAAACGAATCCGGAAACCGGGTCCTGACCGCCCTGGATAACGGTCGAATATTGTACCTGGGCGTTGAGCGCCAATTGGCCCGGGGCCGGGGCAGCCGAAGCAGCGAGCGCCGGCAGCGCCAAGGGAATAATCAATGCGATATGAGTTGAGCGCATGTGTCCCTCTCCCTTTAACTCTCTTTCGCCCGTGAGCTTACCCGGCGAATGGCAAATCGGCACGTTAAATATTTGAAAATGGAATGGCTGGATGAAGCCCATCGGCCATCGGTGCTGACGGCTCTCCAAGCGCTGGGCGTCCACTGATTTCTTTGGCCCGCGTCCGCGCGGCGATTCACGCCGGGCTCGTCGCCGAAGCCAGGTCTTGCTGTTCTTGTTTGGCCCGGTTCTTGAACGCTTGCCAGAGCATCCAGACAACGAACGCCAACGCCATGAGTCCGGCCACAAACAGGAGTTTGCCCAGCGGGCTGGTGAAGATCACAAACAGCCCGGCGGCGAACGTGCCCGCACCGAGAATCAGGCAGACGGGCAACGTCAACACCCACGCCAGCAGCAGGTTTCGCAGGGTGCTCATCTGCAAGCCCGAGTGGTTCGCCGCCATCGTGCCGGCGACGCCGGAGGACAGAACGTGCGTGGTGCTGACAGGGAGCCCCCACCAATCCGCCGCGCCGATGGTGGCCATCGCGACCAGTTCCGCCGAAGCGCCTTGGGCGTAGGTCAGATGTTCCTTGCCGATTTTCTCGCCCACGGTGGTGACGATTCGCTTCCAGCCGATCATCGTTCCCAGGCCCAGGGCGAAGGCAACGGCGAATTTCACCCACTGGGGAATGTACTGCGTCGCCGACGTAAGCTGGCCCTTATACGCGGTCAAACTTTTTGCCTGGGCGGCGTCGGTAATCAGCTTCTGGCTGGTCAGTTTGGCGATGGCGCCGCCGACCAGGTAGATGTCCGTGCGCACGTCCTTGACTTGATCGGGCGCGAAATCCGCGAAAGAGTTCTTGCCGGCCAGTTCGTCGGCGATGCGATGATTCACCAGCGCCAAGGCGCTGTAAGTGCGGGGGCTGACCACGCCGGTTGTCTTGAGGTAGCTGGAGAGTTCGTCGGGCGCATCGGCCGCGGAAACAACCGCATCACCCGCGCGGGCATCCAATATCGCGGCGGCGGAGTTGGCGCTGGCGGTGAGCTTATGTACATCGGCCGAACTGGCCCCCATGTTCAAAGCGTACGCGCCGGGAAGAATTCCGATGAGGATCAGCAGAATAAGCCCCATGCCCTTTTGCCCGTCGTTGGAACCGTGGGCAAAGCTGACGCCGGTGCAGGTGAGGACGAGGAGCGAGCGGATCGGCATCGGCGGAGGAACATCCTTCGCCGGCGCCGTATATAGCGCCGGTTTGCGGATCAGCTTCTTCATGATGAGCAGCAACAGCGCCGAGCAGATGAAACCCACCAGCGGCGAAACCAGCAACGTCGTAAAGACCTCGGTCACCTTGTGCCAGTTCACGCCCTCGCCGAAAACATGGCCCTTGGCCAGCATGGAATTGGCCAGGCCGACGCCCATGATTGATCCGATGAGCGTATGCGAGCTCGACGCGGGCAAACCCAGATACCAAGTGCCCAGGTTCCACAGGATGGCGGAGATCAGCAATGCGAACACCATCGCAAAGCCGGTTGACGAGCCGATGTTGACAACCAGTTCCACAGGCAAGAGTGCGAGAATGCTGAACGCTACGGCCCCGGTCGACCAGAGCACGCCGATGAGGTTCCAGCAGCCCGACCAGATCACGGCGATCCAGGGCGGCAATGTGTGCGTGTAGATCACCGTGGCGACGGCGTTGGCGGTATCGTGAAAGCCGTTTACAAACTCAAAGCTCAGTGCCAGGCCAATGGCGAGGATGAGAAAAATACCGGTGCCCAGGGTGAAGACGGGAGCGTCAGCCAGGAGATGCATAAGTTGCCCTCAAAAAGTAAGCTCGTTTGGAAACGACGGAGCTTATATCTTCCCGGCAGGGACGACGGATTAGTGTCGGATTAAGATTTGGCTACGAGATTATTTGGAAAATGATAAGGGCGGCATCCTGAATCAAGAATTAATTGCTTTCCCCCCCATCCAACCCGTACTTCCGCATCTTCTTGTAGAGTGTCGTCCGATTGATATCCAATTCCGCGGCGGTGGCCTGGCGGTTCCAGTTGTTTCGCTTGAGGGCTACTTCGATGATGCGTCGCTCGGGAGTCTCAAGGGCGGCTTCGAGCGGCATGGGACCTTCGGGCACCCAATCGCCCGCCGCGCCGGCGTGGACCAGGACGCGCGGCGCGACCGCGGCGGCAGTAATTGTCTCGGGCAAATCATCCACGTCGATGCGCGGCTGGCGGCTGAGGACTACGGCGCGCTCGACGGCGTTCTCCAGTTCGCGCACGTTGCCGGGCCAATGGTAACGCTGCAGGGCGGCCATTGCCTCGTCGGTGAAGCCGATGACTTCGCGGCCGGTTTCCTGGCGGAAGTGGCGCAGGAACTGGGCGGCCAGGAGCGGTATATCGCCGAGCCGCTGGCGCAGGCTGGGAAGCTTCAAGGTGACGACGTTGATGCGGTAGAACAAATCCTGGCGGAATTTCTGCTCGGCGACGAGTTGGCTCAGATCAACATTACTGGCCAGGATCACGCGCACATCGACGGTGGTCGTCTGGCTCGACCCGACCGGCTCGAACTGCCGCTCCTGCAAGACGCGCAGGAGCTTTACCTGCATGGCCGGCGAGGCGCTGTTGATCTCGTCGAGAAAAAGGGTGCCGGAATCGGCAGCGAGAAATCGGCCGGGTTTGTCGCCGACCGCGCCGGTGAAAGCGCCGCGGACGTGGCCGAATAATTCTGATTCGAGAAGCGTTTCGGGGAGTGCGCCGCAGCTTACCTCGACAAACGGCTTATCCCGGCGCGGTGAGCGATGATGGATGGCCCGGGCCACCAGTGATTTGCCGGTGCCGCTGTCGCCGGAGATGAGCACTGTCGTGCGGCTGTCGGCCACGGCTTCGACGAGGTCGAAGACCTTCAGCATCTTGTAGTCATGGCCGATCACGTTCTCCAGGCCAAACCGTAAATCGAGCTGATTCTTGAGCGTCTGATTCTCAAACAGGAGCGATTGCTGGCGGACGGCTTTTTCGACGACGACGCGGATTTCCTCGTCGACAATCGGCTTGGTCAGGTAATCAAACGCGCCCATTTTGGTCGCTTCGACCGCCCCCTCGATGCTGCCATAGCCGGTAATGACGATCACGACTACATGCGGAAAGCGCCGCCGGATATCGCGGAGCAACTCAGCGGGTTTTGGGCCGGGGATGTTGATGTCGGCCAATAGCAACTCAACCGGGCCGCTTTCCATGCGCTCAATGGCCTGGGGCAGGGAATCGGTCGTCTGCACGTCGTATCCCTCACGGCGCAGGAACTGGGCCAGCGACTGGAGGATGATGCGGTCCTCATCCAGGATCAACAACCGCGGTTTTTGAGGCAAATTCGCAACCACGTATAACACCTTTACAAACCAGTACCTTATCGGCCGACTGTTGCCCTGCGGCAACATGTATCCTTCCTGCATCGGCAAAGTGGAGGGGAAAGGACAAGGTAAGGGAAATGAGAGGCAAAAACGGCCGTCCGATAACGGAGGGAGAAGAAGAATGAACGCCGAGGCACGGAGACGCTGAGGAAGAAAATGCGGAGGATTTATGACCTGTTCCTTTGCCTCCTCCTCCCGCATACTATTTCAAAGCCCAAGCCGTACCGTGCCCGGGTTGTTGTGAAGGAGTGCGTCTCATGCGTATCGGGGTGCCTAAGGAAGTGAAGTCGGACGAGTATCGAATCGCCCTCATGCCGGTGGGGGCCGAGGCGCTCACCAAGGCGGGGCATCAGGTGACCGTCGAAACGCAGGCGGGGGTGGCCAGCGGATTTACCGACGAGGATTACCGGGCGGCGGGGGCGACGATCGTCGCCACTCATGCGCAAGCCATCACCGAAGCCGATCTGGTTATCAAGGTCAAAGAGCCGCAGCCGCAGGAGATTGCGCTGTTTCGGCCGGGGCAGATCGTATTTACCTATTTCCATTTCGCTGCAAGCAAGGAGCTGACGCAGGCATGCCTGGAAAGCGAGATCGTGGCCATTGCGTATGAGACCATTCGTGATAAGCAGGGCCGACTCCCGTGCCTTACGCCGATGAGCGAAATCGCCGGGAAGATGAGCATTCAGGAGGGGGCAAAGTACCTGGAAAAGCCCATGATGGGGCGCGGCATTCTGCTCGGCGGCGTGCCGGGGGTGGCGCCGGCGAATGTCATGGTGCTGGGGGCAGGCGTGGTCGGAACCAACGCGGCAAAAGTCGCCGCGGGGCTGGGGGCGAGTGTTGCGTTGATGGATACCAATCTGGATCGGCTGCGATATCTCGCTGACGTGATGCCC
>JBEKYH010000247.1:0-13800 GCA_049511115.1 Tepidisphaeraceae bacterium
GGTCGCGGACCATGTGATTCGATACGCGCTGCAGTTCACGCGCCTGACGCGCCGCGGCGAGGGGCAATGCCCGCCGTTCATCAATGAATATGTAAGCTGGGGGGCCGGGCCGCGGGCGAGCCAGCATCTGATTCTGGCCGGGAAGGCGCGGGCGCTGCTCAAGGGGCGATATCATGTGAGCACGGAGGATATTCGGCAGGTGGCGCTGCCGGTCCTGCGGCATCGCATTGTGACGAACTTCAATGCCGAAGCCGAGGGCATCCGCGGCGATACGATTGTTCAAAAACTGGCGGAGTACATTCCGCGGCAGCAGTTTGAGGCGCTGGATGCGACAGCGGCGCGGATGATGAAGGATGCGCCGGCGGCGTAGCGGCGACGATGAGCTTCTGGCGTATCGAAGAACCCTCACCCCGGCCCTCTCCCTGAGTACATGGAGAGGGTGAAAGAGTGGACTACGAAAGATAGACCGGGAATGCCGGCGCGACAGAATCAGCCGGGCGAGAGATATGCAAAAACGGAAAGCAACGCTTCTGGCACGCGCGGATATTCGAACGCGCCGAGAGCGCCTCGCACGAGAGATTGAGCAATCCGAGCGTGAGTACAAAGCTGGCAAATGTTCTCCAGCCACGCCGCGTCGGATTATGCGGGAAATTCTGAAGTGAGAGTTGAAGGCGCCGCATGGCCGAAACCGCCACCGACTATCGCAAATACCTCGACCCGCGAACGCTGGCGCGCGTGCAATCTCTCGACCTCCGCGCTCGGCTCATCGTCGAAGGCTTGATGGTCGGCATGCACCGCTCGCCCTATCAGGGGATATCCGTCGAATTCGCCCAGCATCGGCAATATGTCCCCGGCGATGACATCCGGCACGTCGATTGGAAAGTCTTTGCCAAGACCGACAAAATCTACCTCAAGCAATACCTCGAAGAGACCAATCTCCAATTAATCTGTGTGGTGGATGCGTCGGAATCGATGGGGTATGGCTCGATCGGTTCGGGCAAGGATCGCTGGAGCAAATACGATCATGCAACGGCCGTCGCGGCGGCGCTGTCGTATATGGCGGTGCAGCAGCAGGACTCGGTGGGGCTGGCAATCTTCGATCAGGAACTCAAGCGATTTTTCAAGCCGAGCAATTCGCCGGGGCGGTGGAAACTGCTCACCAATGAATTGCAGTTGGTGCCGCGCTTGCGCAAGACGGGCACCGGCCGCGTGCTGGAGCAGTTGGCGGAAAAGCTCACGCACCGCAGTCTCGTCGTCATCCTGAGCGATTTCTTCGACGACATCGACGATATCCAGCGCGGCATGCGCCGGCTGCGATTTCGCAAGCATGAACTGATGGTCTTCCAGATTCTCGACCCGGCGGAGATTGAGTTTCCGTTCGAGGAAGTCACGCTGTTCAAGGGCCTGGAAGAGGCGGGCGAATTGCTGACTGAGCCGCGGACGTTGCGAGATGCCTATCTGGAACAACTGAACAGGCACACCGAAGCGTTGAAAAAGATGTGCCGCGGGATGAATAATGATTTTGTGCAGTTGAGCAGCGGCGAGCCGCTGGATGTTTCACTGGGCGCGTTCCTGGGCCGCCGTTCGTCGAGCATTAAATGACCCCAATGGTTTGCCTGGCGGTTGGTTTCATCGCTCCCGCGCTGTTCGCCGCGGGCGCGGGGCTGGTCTCGATACCGATTGCGATTCACCTCTTGAACCGCCGCCGCCATCGCGTGGTGCAGTGGGCGGCGATGGATTTTCTGCTCAATGCCTTGCGCAAAAACCGCCGGCGGTTGAAATTCGAGAGCATTCTCCTGTTGCTCACGCGGTGCGCGGTGCTGCTGCTCCTGGGGGCGGCGCTGGCGCGGCCGTTTGGATGCCAGAACAATACCATTGCCTCGCTGGTTGGCCGCCGCTCGGGGCTGCACGTATTCGTCATCGATAACGGCTATGCGATGGGATATGAGTTTGACCGGCCCAATGCCAAGACGCACCTCGATCAGGCCAAGATCATGGCCAAGCAGTTGATCAACCGGATGTGGGCGGGGTCGGAAGCGGTAGCCATCATTACCACGGCGGATCAGGCCCCGCCGAAGACCAATTCGGATCAACCCGACGCTCCCGAGCCAATCCCCGCCCCGACCTACGATCTCGAAGCCGCCAAGGCAATGGTGGATCGCATTGATCTCACCTTTGCGGCGACGGATATGCCGACCGCGTTGGAGCGGGCCAAGCGCGTGGCGGCGGCGGCGACGGATTTGCCGAATAAGTCGCTGTACATTCTGGACGATTCCACGCGGCATGTCTGGGCGGGGCCGCATTCGGGTGGTTTGGCGCAACTGGGGCAGGATTTGGCCAAGGCGTATCCCACGGCCATCACCCATTACAACCTGGGCGTTGCCAATGAGTTCAATCCGGCGGTCATGGAAATCACCGCGGCGCAGCGGCTGAATACGCTGGTGGGGGATTTCCCGGATAGTTTTGTGGCCCACCTTCGTGCTTTTGGCGACGGGCCGGATTCGCAGCTTCGCTGGAAGATCGATGACGCCCAGGTGACCGACAGCAACGACTCGAACAATTTGCACCTGGACACCGCTGATCACCCCGCGACACTTGGCCGCGCGCCGTTCACGACCGGTGGGCCGCACGTCGTCAGCGCGGCGCTCACATCGACTGATCGGATCACCTGCGACGATACGCGCTGGCACGTGGTCAACGTGGCGTCGGATTTGAAAATGCTGATTGCCGAAGGGGACCAGCAGGTTGGTTCAGGCGGAGGTTCGGGGCTTTATTTGCAGGCGGCTCTTGATCCAGACGCCGATCCGGCCGATGCACTGGCGAAGAAGAACCGGCTGGTCAACATCGAGACGTGCAGCGATTTGGAACTGGAGACGCGGCCGCTGGGCGATTACCGGTGCATCGCGTTGTGCGATGTCGGGCGGATCACCGAAACGGAAGCGGCGCGGCTGGAGAGTTTTGTTTCCGCCGGCGGGGCACTGTGGGTGTTCATGGGGCCGCAGGTCACTTCGGACAATTACAATGCAACCTTGCTGAAGCATCATCTTTTGCCAGGCCCATTGGCGGCGAAGATCAGTACATCGGTCGGACCCAACGGGACGAACGACGGCGTGCGGTTTGATTTTGATCCGGCGCGGCCGGTGCATCCGATCCTCCACGAGTTTTACCAGGCGCAGGGGAGTGGGCTGGACACCGCGCGAGTTTACGGCTATTGGCAGGTGGATATCCCGGCCAACAGTCCCGTCGAGCGCATTTTGAACTATCAAGCTCTTCCCGGCACCAATCGCGAGGATGCCGCGTTTACGGTTCACTCGGTGGGTCGCGGCCGCGTGGTTTTCTGCTCGACCACCGCGGACGCCAATGACGAATGGACGGCGTTTCCAGCCAAGAAGGCGTTTCCTGAGGTCATGCTTTCTTTGTTCCTGGGGACGGTCAGCACCGATGACGATTGGATGAACCTGACGGTCGGCGATGCGGTCCACCCGCCGGCGAGCGTGAAAATGACGACGGCCCCGCAACTCCACGACGCCGCGGGGCATGATTATCCGCTGGTGGCGGCGCAGACGGACGATGGGCCGGCGTATCGAAGCGACCCGCTGACCAAGCCGGGCGTTTATACGCTGGTGACCGACACGGCGTCGTACCCAATAGCCGTCAATGTCCCGACGGAAGAGGCGGACACGCGGCTGATGGATTCCCTTTCCATTCGCAAAGTGCTCGGCGACATTAATGTAGACTTCCAGCAGGACGCGATTCCCCACGAGGAAACCGCCCAGGCCAACGAGGGGAAGGATTTCGGCTGGTCGATTATGCTGGCGGTGCTGTGCCTGGCCGCGGCCGAGAGCTTTATGGCCATGAAATTCGGCCGCTTTAAGAGGAAGACCTGACGCGTGCATCGATTCCTGGAAATGCTCTTTGGACTGGATAAAGGCTTCCTCAGCCAGAAGGGGGAGTGGTCGCTCCAGTTCAATCCGCAATGGCCGTTCCAGGAGGCGATGTCTTCGGTCGGCGGGGCGACGTTTTACAATTTGATCCTGGTGATCGCGGGCGTGCTGCTGGTGGTTTACGTCTATCGCCGCGAGGGCAAATCCACGGCGGTTCGCACGTCGCTGGCGGCTTTGCGCGGGCTGTTGCTGCTGGTGCTGTTGCTGCTGCTGAACCGGCCGGTGCTGGTGCTGGAGAATGATCGCAAGGAGCCGTCGGTGGTGGCGGTGATGATGGACGACACGCTGAGCATGAGCGTGCCGGATGTGCGGGTGACGCCGCAATCGCCGGCGATTTCGCGGTTGCAGGCGGCGCAGAACCTGTTCCTTGATGACAACCAGGAACTATTGAAGAAGCTCAACGAAGTTCACAACCTGAAGATCTATCGCTTTGGGCCGGACGCGCAGAGCGTGGCGAGCGTTGATTCCGCCGATGATTTGCTCAATGCGGGCGGGCGCATTTCGGCCCTCAAGGCGGACGAGGACGGCACACAAGTCGTCAAATCGCTGCAAACGGTATTGAATGAATTGCAGGGCCAGCGATTGGCCGGCGTGGTGATCCTCACCGACGGGAAGGACGTGCCCGTGCGCGAGCGGCCGGAGTTCATCAGCGAAATCCGCGGGAAATTCAGCGTGCCGATCTATACGGTTCCCATCGGCCAGGATGTTCCGCCCAAAACGGTGAACGTGGACAAGCCGGATTATGAATCCAGCGCGTTCGTGGACGATTACACGGTCGTCAAATTCGCCGTGCGGGCGACTGGATTTGAAGCGAATCACGTCGTCAAGGTGACATTAAAGAACAAGAAGGACGGCCTGCCGGTTTTGGATGAGAGCGGTCAGCCGGTGAGCGTGGACGTGACCCTGCCCGACGATAAGCCGGTGCCGGTTGAATTGTCATTCATGCCGGCGCTGGCGCTGGGGCTCAATCCCCATCGGCTGCCCGCGGAGCTTCCGCCGGAGGATCGGGCGGTTGACTTAGTCGTTGAAGCGGCCCGTCAGCCGGGCCAGATCAACCCGGACGACAGCGTGCGCGATGTTTCCATTCAGGTGCTTGATACGCAGATTCACGTTTTATTCGTGGACGGCTATCCGCGCTGGGAATACCGGTACATCAAGAATTCGCTGATCCGCGACAAGACGATGAAGGTCAACTGCCTGTTGACCAGCGCTGATCCGTCGTTTGTGCAGGAATCGAGCGCGGATGTTCCGCCGCTGGATGCGTTCCCGGCGACGCTCGATCAGTTGCTGCAATATGACGTGGTTCTATTCGGCGATGTGGATCAGCACGAATTCACCGACGCCCAGCTTCAATTGATCAGCGATTTCGTCTCCAAGCGCGGCGGCGGCTTTGGAATGATTGCCGGGCCGCGCTACGCGCCGTCGAGCTATCGCAACACGCCGATACAGCCGATCCTGCCGGTGGATATCACGCGCGTCGAGCCGGACGAAGAAGTGGGGATTATTACCGATGGCTTCCGGCCGGTTCTTACGGCCGACGGGCTGATCAGCTCGATCTTCCGGTTTTATCCGAGCAAGGACGACAATCTGAAGTATGTCCAGCAGCTTTCGCCGCCGCTGTTCTGGTATTGCCGCAATGTCGTCGCCAAGCCGCAGGCGACGGTCCTGGCGGAGCATCCGACGGATACCTCGCCGGACAGTTCACGAAAGGCGCCGCTGCTGGTGGTCAGCCAGTTCGGGGCGGGCCGCACGCTCTTTTCGGCCATCGACGATTCCTGGCGCTGGCGCTTTTATACCGGTGAGAACATTTATAACGCTTACTGGGTCCAGCAGATCCGTTACCTCGCCCGCAACCGCAAGCTGGACGAGCGGAACGTGACCTTTGAGCCGAGCCAGTCGGAATACCAGTTGGGCCAGCAGGTGGGGCTGGACATGAACATCCTTAACCCGCGGCTGGTGCAGGACCTATCGGGGCAGATTCCCGTCGACATCCTCGACGCTACGGGGCAGCCCGTGAAGCGCGTCATCCTGAACAAACTGGAGAATTCGACGAAATACTCGGTTTCCTGGACGGCCGACTCGCTGGGGCGGTTTACCGCCCGGCTCCCGCCCATCGGGGATGGGCCGGCGATGGACCGGCCCTTTGTCGTGAAGTCGCCGCAGTTGGAATTGGAATCGCCGGTGGTGGACCATTCGCTTTTAAGCAGCCTCGGCCGGCAGGTCGATCTTAATGCAGCCCGCGACGAATTGCCTAAGATGCTTCATAGTGCCGCTCGGATCATTCCCGTGGAAATGAGCCGCCCGCTCTGGGCCGCGCCGCTGGCGCTGATCATTTTCACGGTGCTGATTACGGCGGAATGGGTCTTCCGTAAGCTCTACGGTATGCTATAACTGCCGTCGCGGTACTGCATCGGGGCCTTCTATGTCTCAGACCGTCCTTCTTAATTCCCTCGCCAATGTTCGTCGGCGAGTTCGTCTCTTAGGTCTGGTTCACGGGATGGGCCTGTTGCTGGCGGCGGCGGTTGGGCTGCTGCTGGCGACCGTGTTCCTGGATTACGTTCTGAACCTGCCGCCGGTTCCGCGGCTGGTTTTGATTCTCGCTTCCGTGGGCGGCGTGGGTTATGTCGGCGCGCGGTGGATTGTGCGCCCTGTCTTAGCCAAACTGCGCCTTAGCGATGTTGCCGGGCGAATTGAGCAGACCTTTCCTGTTTTCGACGACCGCCTTCGGAGCGTGATTGATTTTTCGGGCAAGCCCAACGATGAATCCGAGGCGATGAAGCGGCGCGTGGTGGCGCAAGCCGTTGACATGGCGCAGAATGTGAACCTTTCCGCGGTGGTGCGGCCGCAGCCGGCGCTGGGGGCGCTGGGGCTGGGAGCGGGGGCGGTGGTTGTCTGCCTGATCCTGGCGATGCTGGCCGGGCCGGAATTTCTCACGGTCGCGGTGGGGCGATTGCTCACGCCGTTTGCGGCGCACGCGTGGCCCAAGCGCACGCAAATCGCTCTGGTGGGACAGGTGCCCCAGCGCGTTCCCGCGGGGACGCCGGTGGAAGTGCGAATCAAGCTGGTGAAAGGCGACAAGCCCTCGGCCAAGGCGATTATTTTGTATCGCTATGACGATGGCGGCCCGGTCGAACAGGAAATGATGAGCCGCGACAGCGACGGCTCTTACACGGCTAATCTCGATGCGCGACTGGAACCGGGCAAAACAGCCGGCTTGATGACCGTGTGGATGACCAGCGGCGACGACGGCAAGGAACTGCCGCGCATTCAGGTTGTGCCGCCGATGGCGATCAAGCAGGTGCAGGCGGTGGTGACGCCGCCGAGTTACGCGGATCTTCCGCCGGTGACGCTTGATCTTTCGGCCGCGCCGGCGACGGTTACCGAGCGCAGCGGCGTGGCGCTGGAAGTCACATTCACGCGGCCGCTCTTGGCTGGGCAGCCGATCCAGCTTGAGGCGATTGATCCGCAGACGCCGCTGCCGACGCTTGTCTGGGATCCGGTTACTCCGGGCGCGACGACGGCGATCGGGCATTACCTCGCCAAGCAGCCGGCGCATTTCAAAATACTGGGCACCGATGAGGATCACTTCACCAACACCGGGATCGAGGAATACCAGATTCTGACCCGGCCGGATTCGATTCCGACCGTGCAGTTCGAGCAGCCGGTGCGCAATGAAGAAACGCTGGCGTCGGCCACGATTCCGATTCAGGCGATGGCGCAGGATGATTTTGGCATCAAGACGCTGCAGTTGGTTGTTCATCGCGTTTCCGGTGGAACGGGTTCAACGTCGGACAATAAGACGTGGACGCTTCCGCTGGTGGAGGCGGCCAAGCCGGCGTCCGATGCGGTGAGCTGGATCAAGCTGGATTCCAACGCCGAGCGGACGCGCTTCCGGGCCAACTGGGATTGGCAGCTATCCAAGCTCGACGGGGCGGCGCTCAAGCCCGGCGATGAATTGGAGTTTTATCTCCAGGTGCAGGACAACTACGAAGACGAGCAGGGGAATCCGCACAAGCCGCAATTCTCCGAATCCGGCCGCTTGCGGCTGACCATTATCAGCCTCGATCAACTGACCGAGCAGTTGAATAACGAACTGAGCCAGCTTCGCGGGCAGGTGGATGAGACGCGCAAGCAGAATGAGGCCCTGCGCGCCGGCGTGCGCAATCTGGCGCAGGACACGCAGAACAAGACGACGCTGGACCGGGCCGACCGGGCGGCGGCGAATCAACTGGCCAACGATCAAAGCGCCGCCGCGAGCCAGACGCGGCAGATCGCCCAGAAGCTCAGCGACATGCTCAATCGCATCAATCGCAATCAAACACCCAATGCGGATCAGCCCCAGGCGCTGCGCGATCTGACCGCCAACATCGCCGATGCGCAGCGGCTATTGAATGACGCGGCGGAGAATCGGATGCAGGATGCGGCGGCGCGGCTGAGCCAGATGGCGAATACGCCGTCGTCGGATCAGCAGCCGTCGAATGGCGAGGCGGCGCTGCAGCCGGCGCAACAGGGGCAGCTTGCTCCGGATAATGCGGACCAGCAGCAGAACCAGAACCCCCAGAATATGGCGGCGGGAGCGGCCAATCGCCAGCAGACGGCGTCGGATGCGCAGAATAATTCGGCCCAGAATCCGTCGAATCAGGGCCAGCAGAATCAGGGCCAACAGAATCAAGGGCAGCAGAATCAGGATCAAAATGCCCAGGCCAACGCGCAGCAGCAGCAATCGCGCCAAGGCAGCGGCCAGCAGGCGCAGAACCAGAACGCGCAGGCTAACGCAGATCAGCAATCGCGCCAGAACAGCGGGGATCAGAATCAGGGCCAGAATCCGCAGGCCAACGCGGATCAGCAATCCGGCCAGCAAAGCCAGGGTCAGCAGAATCAGGACCAGCAGAACGGGCAAAATGCCCAGGCCAATGCCGGGCAACCATCCGGACAGAATAATCAAGGGCAGGCGAACCAAGGGCAGCAAAATCAGGGACAACAGAATCAGGGTCAGAACGCGCAGGCGAATGCCGGGCAGCAGGGACAACAGAATCAGGGACAACAAGGACAGCAAGGCCAGCAGGGTCAACAAGGCCAGCGTGGCCAGCAGAACCAGGGCCAAAATGCCCAGGCCAATGCGGGACAGCAAGGCCAGCAGAATCAAGGTCAGGCTAATCAGGGCCAGCAAAACCAGGGACAGCAGAATCAAGGTCAAAATGCTCAGGCTAACGCCGGGCAACAATCGGGCCAGCAAGGGCAACAGGGTCAGAATGCGCAGGCGAATTCCGGACAGCAAGGTCAGCGGAATCAAGGTCAGGGTCAAGGCCAGCAGAATCAAGGACAACGCGGCCAGGGACAAAACGCCCAGGCGAATGCCGGCCAGCGGTCGGGTCAGCAGAATCAGGGACAGCAAGGACAGGGGCAACAGGGTCAGGGACAGCAGAACCAAGGTCAGCAGAATCAAGGGCAGAACGCCCAGGCGAATGCGGGGCAGCAGGGTGAGCAGGGACAACAGGGTCAGCAAGGCCAAACTGGTCAGCAAGGGCAGCAGCAAGGCGGCCAGCGCCAGCAACAGGCTCGCGCACAGCAGCAGCCGTCCAACCGGCCCAATCAGCAGGTGGCGGATGCGCGCAATGCGAATTTGAATCAAGCCCAGCAGAGCCAGGCGGCGGCGAGCGCCCAGCTTCAGCAGGCGATGGACAAGATGGGCGAGCAGGCGGGAATCAGCCAGGCGCTCAAGCAGGTGTCCGATCTGCTCGAGCAGCAGCGCAAGCTCAGCGCCCAGACGGCCGACGCGAGCAAGGACCTGCTCGGCAAGGACCCGCAGCAACTGAACGATCAGCAGCAAAAGACCGTCCAGAACCTCGCGCAGCAGCAGCAGGACCTGGCCAAGCAGGCCGATCAGGCCATGCGGCAGATGAATAACTCGGCCAATCAGCAGGCGCGAACTGATCCCAATTCCGCCCAGGCTTTGCAGCAGGCGGCGCAGACCGGGCAGGAGCAGAACGTCTCGGGTGACATGCAACAGGCCGGCCAGGCCGAGCAGCAGAATCAGCAGGCCAGCGCCCAGACGGCGCAGCGCCAGGCCGAACTGGGATTGATGATGATGCAGCGGCAGTTGACCGAGGCGGAAAACCGCCACCTCATGGAGTTGATGAAGCAGCTCGACAACACGCAGCAGCTCATCGCCGATTTGCTCCAGCAGCAGGCGGGCCACAACCTCGATACCCTGATGTTGCAAGGGCCCGATGTGCTGGTCGCGGCGACGAAGACGACGCCGGACCTGATCAAGGATTTCTTTGATTACAGCGTACGCGATCCGCAGACCATGCCTCCGCCGCCGGCGCTGGACGCGCTGGTGGATTTGCAGGCACAGACGGAGCGGAACACGCGGAATATTGTGTCGGTGGTGCAGGGATTGCCCAACGGGGCCGACGCGGCGGATCAACTGACTCATGCTGATCAGCTTATGAGCCGGGCGGTGACGTATTTGCAGGATCAACGGCTGGCAGACGCGTATCAGCCGCCGGAAACGGATGCGTTTGCGGCGCTGTTGTCGGTGAAGGATGTGGTGGATAAGCAGGCCGCCGAGACGCGCCAGCGCACTCAGGATCAGCAGAAGGCGACGCTTCGCCAGGAATTTTTGCAGCTTCGCGACGAGCAGGCCAAGATCAACGCGCAGACCAAGACCATCGCCGATGGTCCCAAGACCAGCGACGGCACGCTTGGGCACCAGGCCAAGGCCAATCTGGGAATCCTCTCCGATCAGCAATCCGACCTCGCCACGCGCGAGGCGAAGCTGGATGATGATCTGGGCGCCGCGGGCTCTATTGCCTACACGTATGCCAACGACGATATCGTTTCCAAGATGGGGAAGGTGAAGGATTCGCTGGCCAAGTTCGATCCCGGCCAGGGCACGCAGAAGACGCAGGCTCGGATCGTTGAAGAACTGGACGACATGATCAAGAACCTGGCCATGCGTCCCAAGCAGAGTGCCTTCAGCAACCCGCGCGAGGGAGGAGATCAGCAGGGCCAACAGCAGGGTCAGGGCCAGCAGGGCCAGGGCGGCCAGCAGCAGCCGCGTCCGCCGCAGCTTCCGTCCGAGGCGGAAATCCGCCTGATTCAGGACATGCAGAAGATGCTGAACGCGGACACCAAGGATACCGATGCCAGTTCCGCCAAGGACAAGTCGGCGATCCTCGACCTGGGCAAGCGCCAGGGCGATCTGCGGAAGCTGCTGGATGACATCCTCCAGAAGACCAGCGACGGGCAGGCGACTTTGGGCGATGAGCCGGCGAATAAGGACACGCTGCCGGAAGAGGCGTCGAGCGAGGACCTTGATCTTCAGGAGCTGAAGGATTCGGCGCTGAATGCGACCGATGACGAGAAGGGCGTCAAGGACGATACCTCGATGCTGGGCATTCGCATGGCTCGCGCCCGCCAGCGATTGGCGATCAATGCCGATGCCGGGCAGACGACGCAGAAGATTCAGGACCGCATCGTCATTGAACTGGACGGCCTGGCCAAGATGGCCCAGGATCAGGAAGAGCAGAGTGCCCGGAGCATGACCACGCGGCAACAGCAGCAGCGGTCGCGCCAGCAGCAGCAGGCGCAGGGCCAGCGGCAGGGTCAGCCGCGGCCGGGAGAGCAGCAGGGCAATCCCAATAATGCGCAGGCCAACGGGCAGCGGAATAATCAGGGCCGCCAGGGCCAGCAGCAGGCCAACCGACAGAATCCCGGCGGCACCGCCCGCGGCAATACCAACGGGCTGACGGACGAGAATCCCAACGGAACAATCACGCAGTTGAGCGATAGCTGGGGCCAGCTTTCGCCGCGGCAGCGCAGCGCCGTGCTGGAAGGGTCCACCGACCAGACGATTCAGAAGTTCAAGGACTTTGTTGACGGTTACTATCGCACCCTGGCTACCAAGGCGACGGCGCAGCCGGCAGATGGGGCAGGCGCTCCAGCCGATGGCGCGGCGCCAGCAACTGGCGGTAACGCGGCGCCGGCAACGGGTGGCGCCGCCGCGCCGGATACGAGCGGCCCGCCGCAGCCGGGGCAATGACAACTTTGAAACGAAAACGATTGAAACTTATTCGTCTGGCCGCCGCATCCCTGGCTGTTGCCCTGGGCCTTGTGGTCGCGCTGCCGCGCCTGCGAGCGGCCGATTCGCCCAGCGGTCTGGCGGCGGTTCCCAATCAGGTGACCGGGGATGAAATCACTGACGGCCAGCGCGCGGCGGTCGATCGCGGGTTGGCGTGGCTCGCCGGACGGCAGGCCCCCGATGGGGGATATGACGGGCACGCGGGGATCACAGCTCTGTGCGGTCTGGCATTCATGGAGCAGGGGAATCTTCCCGGGCGGGGGAAATATGCTTTGCAGGTCGAGAAGTGCCTGCAATTCGTTTTGAAAAGCTCGCAGCAATCGGGGCTGATCTCGGCGAACTTGGACAGCGGGCCGATGTACGGGCACGGTTTTGCGACGCTGTTCCTCGGCGAAATCTACGGCGAGACCGGCGATGAGGAGATCAAGGAGAAACTCCAGCGGGCGGTTCACCTGATTGAAACCACGCAGAATCCCCAGGGCGGGTGGCGCTATCAGCCGGTGCCGTACGACGCGGATATTTCCGTGACCATCTGCGAAGTGATGGCTTTGCGAGCGGCGCAGGACGCGGGGCTGAAAGTCGAAAAGAGCGTCCGTGACAAGGCCATCGCATACGTCCAGGATTGCCAGAACGACAACGGCGGGTTCATGTACCAGGCGGGCACCAACGGGCCAAGCGGATTTGCCCGCACGGCGGCGGGGTGCGCGAGCCTCTATTACGCGGGCGTTTTTGATTCGGACAATCTTCGCCGCGGGCTGGACTACATGAAGGAGCAGGTGATCGAGGGGAACCTGGGCGACCGCGAGCGGCATTTTTATTACGCGAACTATTACGCCGTGCAGGCGATGTTCCTGGCCGGGGGAGATTACTGGAAATCCTATTTTCCGGTGGTGCGCGATGAACTGATCCGCCGCCAGCAATTGAACAACGACCATTGGAACGGCGATTTCTCGGACGAATGCGACAGCGCGATGGCGCTGATCGTGCTGCAGATGCCTAACCGGTATCTGCCGGTGTTCAACGGGAAGGGGCCGGGGAGCTGAGGAAATCATCTATTAACCGCGGAGGCGCAGAGGACGCGGAGGAAATGCAGATACAGGTAGAAATGCATTGGTCTTTAAGCTCTGCGACCTCTGCGCCTCCGCGGTTAGATTTGAATTTTGCGATCCAGGAGATTTGTTGGTGGCACGATTCGTTTCATGGATAGGTCTTGCGGTTTTATCTGGCGCAGTCGCGTCGGCCGCGAATCCGCCGGTGTTGGTGAATGCGGATTTTGGGGCGCGGCCGGTGAATGTCGTGGCGATGGATGAGAAGGGCGTGCAGGTTGCCCCGGCGGATGGCAGTGCGCCGCAATTGCAATCGTGGGACAATTTGCTGGAGGTGGACTTCGCGCCGCCTCACGTGCAGGCGGCGACGAGGCCCAGCGGGTTTGTGCTTTATCTCAACGGGGGCGACCGGCTGCTGGGAAGTCCGATTGCCATCACGGATGACACCGTGAACTGGCAGCAGGCAGGCGTGGGCCGCATCGATGTGCCGGAGGATCGCGTCAATGCGATCGTTCGCGCGGGGCTGAGCGAGGATGACCTCACTTTGCCCCGCAAGGCGGACGTGGTGCGATTGATTAACGGCGACGCGACGAGCGGCGTGATCGAGAGCATGGCGGATTCGACGGTCATTATTCACCCGACCGACGCGACGGTTTCCGCGCAGATCAGCATGGATAAAGTGGCGGCGATTCTGCTGGCCGATTCGGATCCGACGGCAGGCGTT
>JBEKYH010000248.1:0-7497 GCA_049511115.1 Tepidisphaeraceae bacterium
GTCCGTGATGATCCCGCGCGGATCGGTGGTGATCAGCGCGTCAATGTTCGATTCAATCAGTGAGCGCGTGTAAAACTGCTGATCGCGCACGCGCTGATCCAGCAGCATCCGCTCAGCTTCCACTTGCTTTCTAGCCGTATTGTCCGTGCCGATGAGCAGATACCCGATGATTCCCCCCTGCGCGTCGCGCAGCGCCGTCACCGAAACGATCGCCGGAAATCGGCTCCCGTCCTTGCGGATGTACGTCAATTCATAGATGTCCTCGATCCCGCGCGAAGCCTTGAACACCAATGCTTCAAACCCCGGCGTGATCGTCGTCCCCAGTTCGGCGCTAAGCGCCTTCGCCCGGCCGATCACTTCCTGCGGATCAGAAATATCGGCGGGTGTATTTTTGTTCATCACGTCGGCCGCGGCGTAGCCCAGCATGCGCTCCGCGCCGACATTGAAGATCTGAATCACGCCCCTCTCGTCGGTGGCGATGCTCGAGAAGTTGGCGCTGTTGAAAATGGCGCTCTGCAGCGCCCCCGCTTTGAGCAACGCCTCTTCCGCCCGCTTGCGCGGGGTGAGCTCTTCGCCTGCCGCCTCAATTGCGAATTCGTTAGCCGGGGCAGGAAGGGGGGGAGGGACAATTGCGCGCGGCGCCGAAGGTGTGATCATGTCCGACGCCTCAGATTTTCGGGTGCCCGGTGGCCCTCGAAAATCAAAAAACCATGCTCAAATCGATCAAACCAATAAAAAAGCCGACGCACCGGATACCCGAAAAATCGGGATTTACCTGCGTCGGCTTACTCGCTAACGGGTCTGTCGCCGTGGCGGCCTACCCTTTATTTAGTCATCCGTCGAGATTCCATCGTCCGCCGGGAGCTGATTTTCCCAAAGCTCCGCTGGCCATGTACTGTAGGCGTCCCGCGGCATAAATGCGAAAAGATTCCTCGAAGTCATCGCAGTGCCAGCGGCAGCCTCTTAATCCCCCGAAACGTCAGCCCTTTCATCCACTCCAGTTTCGCGCCCGTCCACTTCATTTTTGGATACCGCTCCAGCAGCATGGACAGCACGATCTGCGCTTCCATGCGCGCCAGCGCCGCGCCGAGACAGAAGTGAATGCCGGTGCCAAATGACAGGTGCTTGTTATCGGCGCGGCGGATATCGAATCGCTCAGGGTCTTTGAACCGGGTCGGGTCGCGATTGGCCGCGCCGATGCAGCCGAGAACGACCATGCCCGCGTCCAGACTTTTTCCCGCGAACTCCATTTCCTCGCCGATCAGGCGGCTCGCCCATTGCACCGGCGAGTCATAACGAAGCATCTCCTCGACGGCGCTTTCAACCAGCGAACGCTCGGCGACCAGTTGCTCCCATTGATCGCGATTCCGCATGAGCGCGACGATGCCGTTGCCGATCAGATTGGTTGTGGTTTCATGTCCGGCCGCCAGCAGCAGGACGGAGTTGGTGAAGAGTTCCTCACGCGACAGGCCGCCGGGCTGGTCTTCCGTTTCCAGCAAACGGCTGATAAGCGAATCGGCCGGGCGATTCTTCATCGGAAGGACAACATCGAAAAAATACTCCCTGATCTGATTCCGCGCCTCCCCCGCGACAGCGTGCTGCTGGGCGGTTGCGTTCAGCGCCAGGCTGGCCGTCATCTCGTCCGACCATCGTTTGAATTTCTCATAATCCTCCGGCGGGAATCCCAGCATCTCGGCGATCACGAAGACCGGCAGCGGATAGGCCAGGTCGCCGATCAACTCCATCCGCCCCGACGCATGAACGCGATCCAGCCGTTTCTGGCAAATCAACTCAATGCGAGGCCGCAGCGCCGCCAGCGAGGCAGGCGTGAACGCGCGGGCGAAATTCGACCGCACGCGCGTGTGCTGCGGCGGATCGAGAAACAGCATGGAAACCGCTTCGGCATCGACGCGCTCTGGCGCTCCCAACTGCCTGCGCACCGCCGTCGGCAGGCGCTCGGTGGCAAATGGGTCCTTGCGGAATCGAGAGTCGCGCAGCATGGTCGCGGCGTCGTCGTAGCGCGTGAGAATCCACACCGGGGCGAGGGGATCCTTGCGCACGGGGTCGTGTGTCCGCAGCCAGCGATAGAGCGGATAGGGATCGCGGACGAACCCCGGATGCCCAAGACTCTTGCGGCCATAAATCTTCCAGGCAATCGCCGGAAATTTCAGCACTTTGTTGAGCTTGTGCAGCCTCAGGCTCGCCAGGATGGGATTATTTCCCAGGCGGCCGCCCCCAGTGGGCATTCCCTGCCGCGTCCACAGCCGCCAGGCATCCTGCACCGCCGGTGCGGTCAAACCCATCTGCGCAAACAATCCGCCCGCCGCCGCACCCTTGAGCGAAGGAATCGCCAGGACAACGTGCTCCGAGCCGACGCAATCCGCGCCGAGCCGCTGGGCCAGGGAACCGGCCTCATCAAGCAGTTGTAACGCCGATGCGTCCAGGGAATCGGCCCGCGCCTTCATTGCAAGATCGGCCGGCTCAACGGCGCGAATTCTCGCGGCGGCTTGTGAAAGGTCCCATCCACAGCGGCGCAGAAGACAGGCGCCGCCGCCATCCGGGTCGGCGCAAATCGCCAGCACAAGATGCTCCGGCCCGGCCGCGTCGCGTCCCAGTCTGCCGGCTTCGCGCAGCGCCGTCGTGATCGTTCTCCGCATCCTCGGGTGAAAGCGCTCCCACATCGTGGCGTTATCTTATCTCAGGTGAGCAGCATTGCGCTGAATCTCTTGCCATTGGAAAGAAAATCTCACCGCCTCAACCGGCATGCCCCTGGGTCTGCTGCCGCTGCCTGTTGGCTGCGCCACCGCCTACCTGGCCAGCAGCCTTCTGATGCCCAACACGATCATGACCGAGAGGCTCGTGCGCCGGGGCGTGAGCGTGCCGACGGATTATGCAGCGGAAGTCCCCGGTGAGCCTATGAATGGGTGTGCGGTTTGATCACAATTTGTCGATCGTCATTGCCGTGAGCAGAATGGGCAAATAGATGATCGACGCAAAAAACAATTGCCGTGCGTTTGCCCGGCTTCGATTCCTCGCCCAGTTAAGACCTACCCCGCAGAAGCCGATTCCCAGCGCCACGGCGACCAGCAGGTAATTCACGCCGACGACGCCCAGCAGGACGGGGACCAGCGTCACGGGGATCAAAGCCAATGAATACAGGACGATTTGCCGCGTGCTGGCTTTGAAGCAGTCGTCGCCAACCGGCAGCATTCGAAAGCCGCCCCGCGCGTAGTCGTCGCGGTAAAGGATTGCGATCGACAGGAAATGCGGCATCTGCCACACAAAAAGAATCCCGAACAACGCCAGCGCCGGCGCCGTGATCGCGCCGCAGGCCGCCGTGAAACCCATCACTGCCGGCAGTGCGCCCGGCACGGCCCCGATCAGAGTGCATAGCGAGGTACGGCGTTTCGCGGGCGAGTAAAGAAACAGATAGGTCACTAGCGTTATTACAGCCAAGAGTGCAGTCAACGTGTTAACCAAAGCAGCAAGCAACGCCGTCCCACTGACGGACAAAGCAATGCCAAACACCCATGCCTCAATGGGGCGCACTCGCCCTTGGGGAAGTGGCCGCCGCGCCGTCCGCGGCATGAGGGCGTCAAACCTTCGTTCCAACACCTGATTCAAGACGCTCGCCCCGGCGGCGGTAAGAGCCGTGCCCAGCAGCGTCGGCAGCAAACGACCCCACAGAAGCGAACCTCGCGCCGCCATGTAGTAGCCCACCGCCGTCGTGACGAGCACGAGAAAGTTCATGCGCGGTTTGGTCAGGCTCCAAAAGTCTTTAATGCGGAGATGAATGTGGTTGCGCTTCGTGACGTGAATCGCGTTAGGCCGAGGGACTGGCCACTCATCGATTTTGATCGTGCTGGTCGCTTCCACGGCAGTCCCTTTCCGGATTTCCATCGGCGTAACAATTAGGGTTGCGCAGCCACTGCGGGCGGGATCGCATCAGAGCGTTGCTCTTTTAGAAACGCAACAACCTGTGTGAGATCGCCGGGAGTTATTCTGCCGGCAAAGGCCGGCATGTTGTGACCGCCGTTGTTGATGCGAATGATTAACTGATCATCGGTGAGCCGGTCGCCGACGCGAGAGAGGTCGGGGCCGCGCCGGCCGCCGTCTCCATTGATCTGGTGGCAATAGATGCAGCCCATATCGTAGAAGACTTTCCCGCCCGCAGAGGCAGGCGTGGCCGACACATGCACCGGCACATCGAACGGCGTAGCGGAAAAATCCGGCGACCACGGAGATCTCACGCCGTATAACGTCAGCACGATCAGCGCCGTGCCGCCGAAAAGTACAATCGCCAGTGCCCACGGCCTTCGCGACGGCGCTCGGTCTCCCTTGTTGGAAATCAAAGGCAGGAACAGCAGCCCCATAATCACAACCATCGGCCCGCCCAGAATCACCCACGTTTCCAGGTTGGCCGGCAGCATGGACAGGATGGCATAGTAGAAGAGAAAGTACCAGTCCGGCGCGGGATCAACGTTGAGCGTCGTTGGGTCGGGCGGTTTGTCGAGGTGAGGCGGCCCAAAAACAGCGGCGCAAATAATGATGCCGATCACAACTGCAAGGCATACCACCGCATCGCGCCAAATCGCATTAGGCCAGAATGGCACGCCCGTTTTCGCCAATCTCTCCTCGTAATCGCGCTTGTACGTTTCGGGCACGACCGGTTCCGCGGCCTTGGGCATTTCGCTGATGCCGTGCCGCATGATGAGAAACATGTGCAGGCCGATGGCCCCGAAAATGAACGCCGGGAAAATGAATACATGCAGCACATAAAATCGCGTGAGCGTTGCGCCGCCGATGGTGTCGCCCGCGAGAATGGAGTGAGCCAGCAACGGGCCGATCACCGGTACGCGTGCCGCCTGTTCGGCGCCGACGACCGCCGACCAGACGCCGTTCGCATCCCAGCGCAGGAGTTGCCCGGTAAATCCCATCGCCAGCGTGAAAAGCAGCAGGACGACGCCGCTCATCCAGTTCATCTCGCGCGGGTATTTGTAGGCGGCGTGGAGGTAAACCTGCGTCATGTGCATCACGGCGATCAGAATCATTGCCGAGGCGCCGAAGAAATGCATGCCGCGCAGGAGACTGCCCACAGGGGCGTTTTCGGTGATATAGCGCAGGCTCTCAAACGCCTGGCCACCAGAGGGCACGTAAGCGAGGGCCAGCCCAATCCCGGTAACGACCTGCATTATGAAGCAGCAAAGCGCCGCGCTGCCAAAGACATACCACCAGCGCGCGTCGCGCGGGACGATGTGCTTCATCAGGGGACCGACGGTCTGCGACAGGCCGATGCGATCGTCGATGAACCGCCACACGGAAATGAGGGTGGATTTGAGCATGGCAGCGCACCTCGGGGCGTCAGGACTTAAACGTCGTCAGTGGAATCGGGCTGGTGTGAATCTCAACCTGGCCGCCATTGACCCTCACCGAATAACGCGCCAGCGGCTCGGGAGGCGGGCCGGCGGCAACGGATCCGTCTTCGTAGTAAACCCCGCCGTGGCAGGGGCACATGAACAGCTTGGCCCCAGCCAGCCAGCGAACCGGGCACCCCAGATGGCGGCAGTTAATGCTGAAGGCGATGAAATCAGTATCCCCCGTGCGCCGCAGCCACGCCGCCGTGCTGGCGGTGATGCCGGACCAGGGAAGCGGCGAGGGGTCCGTGAAATCGACCTTGACGGTTTCCCCAATCGTGAAAGACTCAACCGCCCCGACGGGCCGCCAGCCGTATGGAGGACGCCGCACCAGTGGGGCGAGCACAAACCCGATCACAGGCAGGCCGATCAGTGCGCCCATCGCGGTGCCGGCCGCCATCGCGAGGCGCTCGAAGAAGTGACGGCGCGACAGTCCGAGCTGATGACCAGCCGAACCGACTGCGGGGGTCTGCGGTGGAGTATCCATATTAATTCTTCCAGTCTTGTGCGATATCGCGAATCCACATCCAAAGCGCCCAAACGAAGATCGCAAAACCCCCGGTCGACATGACCGGCGAAGTCACCAGACCCCAGAACAACATGGTGACGCCCAGCGCGAGCATAAAGGGAGCATAAGTCGGCTCGGGCGCCCGCTGCGGTAACGCTTCGGCCCCTTCGACAACGCGCTCATTGGGAAGATCAGGTTCCATAGGTCACTCCGCTGCTAAAGAGGTTGAGGCCGCGTGGCTGGGACCCGACGCGTGGTGCCATGATGAAAACGTCGCCAGGATCGCTCCGAGGTAAACCATGCACGCCGGCACCCACATAAGAAGGCCGCCGACCTGCTGGTCTGTTCGGGGCGTAAATCCCCATTGTTCGCGTATCAAATTTATTAAATCAATCGACCCGGTCGGGTTGGAATACATCGGGCACACCGCTATTGGCGAAAAGGTGATGTAGATGCCCAGCAGGCTGCATCCGACGCACCCCGCGAAAAGATAGATCGCCGCCAGGTGCGGCTGCATCCGGTGCGCAGCCACGGGACTGAAAACCGGCCACCAAAACGCTGCTCCCGCCGCAATGAGCGAAACGATCTGCACATCCAGCACGAGCGGGCTGACCATCGACGCCGTGCAAAGCGCCGGAATGTGCCAGAACCACATGGCGCCGACCCCGGCTGCCCATCCGAGCGGACTGGCGGTGCGCAACAAATGTTGCGAACGAGTGAAAGCGCCACCTGTCTTTGGAGCCGGCCAGGCAAGTATCCCGCACAGCGGCACGATCAGGAGCAGTAACAGGTGCTGCGCCATGTGTGCGCTGAACAGGTATCGAGTCGCCAATGTCGCGACTGGCGATACCAGCGCAATAAGATACGCGACGATGCAAATTACAAAGAATGCGATTTGCGTCAGCGACGCGCTGCGCCGCCATGCGAGGACGAAATAGAGAATCGCCGCGACGATCGCCACCCCCCACACCGGCGAACGCCAAATCCACAGCTCGGTCACAACGTCGAGATTTGTCATCATGCCAGCACCCGCAGGTAAATGACGCTGAAAACCACGATCCAAACCACGTCAACAAAGTGCCAGTAATACCCAATAGCGCCGAACGCATCCGACTGGCGGCTTGTCAAACGATTGGTTTTTCCCAGGTAGAACATGATGGCCAGCGCGATCAGCCCGCCGAATACGTGAAGCCCGTGAAAACCCGTGACGGTAAAGAAGGTTGACCCGAAGAGGCTGCTGCTGATGGTCACCCCATTACGCAGCAGCCCCGCGTATTCGATTCCCTGGTTGACGAGGAACACCGCGCCCAGCGCCAGCGTCAGGCCGAGCCAGTTCACAAACGCCTGCCGGTTTGAATTCCGCAGGGCGTGCTCGGCCCGCCAAAGTGTGACGCTGCTGGCCAACAGCAGGAACGTAAAGACTCCGGTTCTGCTCACATCCAGCACGTGCGCCGGAGAGTTCTCTCCTGACGCGCGATTGAAGACGATGTACGACGACACCAGCAGCAAGAAGAACATCGCCTCGGAAATGATGAAGCAAACCGACGCACACTTGGGCGAGCTGCCGCGCTTGGC
>JBEKYH010000249.1:0-10239 GCA_049511115.1 Tepidisphaeraceae bacterium
ACAGCGGCGGCTCGGTGACACTGACCTATACGGCGACAGTGACCGCCGCTTCGGGAGCATTCCCGAATTCGACTCCACCCTCCCTGACCGACACCGCGACGGTTACCTCCGCCAGCCAGTCCGATGTGGTCGCCAGCCCAACGGCGTCCTCGACGGTCTATCCGCAGTTAATCGACCTGAGCATCACCCAGTCGGTGAACAACTCGACTCCCTATGTTGACAATGACATCACCTACACCATTACCGTTTCGAACACCAACGGCTATAGCGCCGCCACGGATGTGGACGTCACGGATATCCTGCCCGCGGGCGAATTGCTTGTTTCCTCATCGGGCGGATCTTACGCGAGCAATGTCTGGAGCGTGGGCACGCTCGCTCCCGGCGCCTGCGCGACGTTGACGATCTTCGCCGATGTGACCGCCCTCGGCTCGCAGACCAACACCGCCACGGTGAGCAGCTTTGACCAGCCGAACGTAAGCGGCAACCCGTCGGCCTCGGTGACCGTTAATCCCCAGCAGGTCATTGCCACCGGCACGTCACAAATCGACCTCAACGTGACCTTGGTCCCGAGCAATACGTCCCCCAACGTCGGAACCAACGACATTTACACCGTGACGGTGACCAATACCACTGGCTTTGCCGGCGCCACCAACGTAGTTCTGGCCAACGTGCTGTCCAGCGGGGAGAGCTACGTCGCCAACAGCGCCAGCGCATCCCTGGGTTCATACAATTCCGTGACGGGCGTGTGGACGGTCGGTTCTCTGGCCGCGGGTCAAAGTGCGATGCTGACATACACCGCCACGATCAACGCCTTCACGCCGCTGACCAACAGCGCCTCCGCCAACGCCGACCAGACCGATCTCAATGCCAACCCCAGCGCGTCAGTGACGGTTAACCCGCAGGAGATCGATCTCAGCGTGACCAAGACCGTGAACATCTCCAATCCCAATGTCGGGACCAACGTCATCTACAAGGTCACCCTGAGCAACGCCGCCGACTACAGCGCCGCAAGCAGCATCTGCCTGAAGGACCTCCTGCCGGCCGGCGAAACCTTCGTCAGCGCCAACCCGTCCACCGGCGCCTATAGCCCGACGACCGGCTACTGGAGCGGCATTTCCTTGAACGCAGGCGCTATGGCGACTTTAACGGTGACCGCGACAGTTAACGCATTTGCTCCGATCACCAACACCGCGACCGTCATGTCCGCGGCGCAACCTGATTACACCGTTAATCCGACGGCCTCGGTCACCATCAACCCGCAGGAGATTGACCTCAACGTTACCAAGACCGTCAACATCTCGAATCCGAACATTAACACGAACGTCACCTACACCGTGATCGTATCGAATGCGACCGGTTACAGCGCGGCGACGGATGTCGCACTGAAAGACCTCCTGCCCAGTTCTGAAACGCTTGTCTCCGCGACGGCCTCGCTGGGCACCTATACGCCAAGCAGCGGCGCGTGGTGCGTTGGCACGCTGGCTTCCGGTTCCTGCGCAACCCTGACCGTCGTCGCCACGGTCACGGCCGCGGCCTATCCGTCGGTGACCAACACGGCCTGCATCACCGCGGCGGATCAAACCGACATCGGCACGGCGCTGAGCGCGTCGGCCACGATCAATCCGCAGGAGATCGACCTCACCGTCACCAATACGGTCAGTAATTCGATGCCCAACGTGGGGGCTAACGTCACCTATACCGTGACGGTTTCCAACGCCACCGGCTATACCCAGGCCACCAGCGTCCTGGTGAACGACCTGCTGCCGGCCAGCGAGACGCTGGTCTCGGCTGCGGCGTCGGCGTTAACGAGCTACTCCGGCGGAGTCTGGAACGTCGGCAACCTGAACGCCGGCGCCACCGCCACGCTGACCATCGTGGCCACCGTCACCGGCGCCGCTCTCCCATCCGCCACCGATACCGCGCATGCCACCGATGCCCAATACGACGCCAACCCCAACCCGCTGGCCTCGGCCACGGTTTATCCGCAGGAGATCGATCTCTCCATCGTGAAGACCGAGAGCACGCCGCAAATCTGCGAGGGCAGCAACGTCACTTACACGGTGACGGTCTCCAACGCGGCCGGCTATGCGACGGCGACCAACGTCGTCGTTACCGATCAGCTTCCCAGCGGATTGACGTTTGTCTCAACGACCCCGTCCACGGGGGCATATAACCAGTCCACCGGCGTCTGGTCGATCAGCACGCTCGCCAGCGGATCGTCGGCAACCCTGACGGTCGTCGCCAAGGCGGCTTGCTACGGCGTTGACGTAAATACCGCGTGTGTCACCAGCGCGACCCAGACGGATATAGGCACGACGCTCTCCTCGTCGGTCACGCTCGTCATTGGCGCCAGCGTTAACGGCACCGTGTATGTCGATGCCAACGGCGATCTCACCCAGGATAACGGTGAGCAGGGCGCTTCAGGCGCTGTGGTCGAATTGATCGACTCCAACGGCTACGTGGTCCTCACCACTACCACCAATTCCACCGGCCAGTACAGCTTTGCCGGCGTGGCGCCGGGAAATTACCAGGTCGAATTCTTCGCCCCGACCGGTTATCAGTTCGATGTGATCAACGGTGTTGCACCGAGCAACAACAATAATAATTGCAACAACGACAATTACGGCAGTTGCGGTAACGGCAACGGCTGCGGCAGCGGCTTCGATAACTGCGGCAGTTCCTACGGATTCACCTGCGGCGGCCAGAACTATAGCGGCTACTGCGACAGCTCGTGCGGAGCCGGTTATCAGTATTCCTGCTGCAGCAGCGGCAAGAGCTACTGCTACAGCTTCTGCGATAACGACCATGGCGGAGGGTTGTGGCTGGAATGGCTGCGGCTGGAATAATGGATGCAGCCAGTCGCACTGGTGCGGCAGCTTCTGCTGCGGCGGCAGCAACTGCGGCAACAACAACAACTGCGGTAATAACAACAACTGCGGTAACAACAACAATAATTGTGGTAATAACAACTGCGACAACAACCCCGTCGGCTATACCTGCGTGACGCTGGTCTGCGGCACCACGACGAGCGGCGTGAACGCGGGCATTTATCTGCCGGGCACCATCGGCAATTATGTCTGGGTTGACGCCAACCACGACGGGCTGGATGACAACGGCGAGTCGGGCCTGAATGGCGTGACCGTCCAGCTTCTGAATTCCACCGGCAAGTCGGTGCTGGAGCAAACCACAACCAACTGCCAGGGTTACTACTCCTTCACCAACCTGGCCCCGGGCCAATACATTGTTCAGTTCAACGACCCGTGCGGGTATGCCTTCACGACCGAGGGCGTGGGCAGCAATAACGCCATCAACAGCCAGGCCAATCCGAGCACCGGCCAGACCTCGGTCATCTCGCTGACTTCGGGTCAGGTGAATAACGACGAGAACGCCGGCGTCTTCAAGCCGGCGACCGTGTGCGGCAGCGTTTATGTCGATTACGATAATGACGGCCAGTTGGACTGCAACGACGCCGGCATCAGCGGCGTGACCGTCCAGCTCATTAATAGCGCCGGTCAGATCGTCCAGACCACGACCACGGCCTGCGACGGAACGTACACCTTCAACAACGTCGCCCCCGGCACCTACTCCATCAACGAGCCGCAGAGCCAGAACGCCCTGCAGGGCTCCAACGCCGGCAAGGACACGGCCGGAACCGTCGGCTGCAACACGGACGGCACCGGATCGACGTCCGGCGTCATCACCAACATCGTTCTGGGCAGCGGCTCCAACGGCTGCAACTATAACTTCGGGCAGACCGCCAACGGCCAGACCCTGGGTCTGGGCGATTGCGGAACCGTCGGATTCTGGACCAGCTCAAATGGCCAGAAGCTGCTGGATTCGCTCAACGGCAGTACCTCTTCAACGGCTCTGGGCAACTGGCTCGCTTCAAATTATTCAAATCTGTACAGCAATTCCTGCGGCAGTAATAACCTGACCAACAAGAGCAACAGCGCCATCTTCCAGTTGCTGCAGAATCTCCAGAACTGCTCAAGCACGCAATGCAATGCCCAGGTGCTCGCGTGCGCGATCAATACCTATGCCACCAACAGCACGCTATGCGGAACGACCGCCGCCGCCTATGGCTTCAATGTTTCCTCGACCGGCTGCGGCAACAAGGACTTCAATGTCTGGGTGTACGGGCAGGCCGCCGGCGCTTCCAACTACAGCGTCCTGACCGTCAATCAGATTGTCACCTACTGCAACTCCAAGGCCAAGAACGGCATCCTCTACAGCGGCAACAGCACGCTGATCTGGGACGCCGACAATATCTTCCTGGCCATCAACCAGGCCGGCGGCATCGGATCGTGCGTCTGATCTTTAGCCGCGTTAATCGGGTTCTCGCAAATAGCCCACGGACAACCTCCGTGGGCTTTCTGCTGCGCTTGCGGGCGTATTGCCCCCTGATCCATGCCTCATCGTTTACCTGATCCTGCGGTCGCCGCCGCGCGGGTATGGTTCGCCCAAAAAGGATCGAAAATGAATTCAATGACTATTCGGAAACCCTCCATCGATACGTTGCTGCGGGAAATCGTCATGGGCATTGGTTCCGGCCTGTATTGGCGGGCGATGCGCAAGCCCGGTCCGCTCGCCGCCGCGACCAGCCTCATCGGCCTGGCCATGTGCGATAGAATTTGCACGGGAAAATCTCGCTGGCGTCTTTGGCCCGATTCCCTTGGCTTGGCTCAGCGATTCCCTGATGCGCGCCCTTTTCATCCGCAGCTAACCTACCGTCACAAAGAAAAGGAGTCTGAGCTATGTCAGTAAAGAAGCATGTGACAGGTGCGGATAACGCGCAGGCGGTCCTTGATCCGAGCGACCGCTTTGCGGCGGACATCGACACCTTGAAGGCGTCGGCCGCGCAACTCCGCAGCGATGTCGTCAATCTCGTGGGGGACGCGGTCGATGCCGGTAAATCCGGGGCCGTCGTCGCCAAGGATTGCACGTTTGATGCCGTCGGCGGGCTCAAGACCCGCCTGACTGATTTCAAGGACAAAAGCGTTGAATCCACGCAGGCGACGCTGAGCGAGCATCCCTTGGCGACCGCTTTTATTGCATTGGGCGTCGGATTTATCCTCGCCAAAATTTTTTCACGAAAGTCCTCTTAACCACATTTTTTCCGGAGGTCTACCATGAATCGTTCACTCTTGGCCATCTTCGCGGCGTCGGCGATCGGCTTATTCCTGGCCGGCTGCTCGACAACACCGGCAACGCACGACGACCGCCAGCAACTCCATGATGACGTGTCCGGCGCCCTGCGCCGGCTCTATCTCGAAGACCCAGGTCTTCAGAATTTCCTTGACAGCTCCTATGGCTACGCCGTGTTCCCCACGGTCGGTAAGGGCGCCCTCATCGCGGGCGGCGCTTACGGCCACGGCGAAGTATTCCAGCAGGGAGCTTTCGTAGGCTACACCGATATCTCGCAGGCCACGATTGGCGCACAGATCGGCGGGCAAAGCTTTACGGAAGTCGTCGCCTTTGAGTCGCCCGGCGCGCTGCAACGCTTTGAAAGCGGCCAGTTCGCCTTCGACGCCAATGCGTCGGCTGTCGCCCTGAAATCCGGCGCTGCGGCCTCCGCCAAATACACCAATGGCGTCGCCATCTTCGTCGAGCCCGTTGGCGGGCTGATGGTTGAAGCCGCGGTTGGCGGGCAGAGCTTCTCGTACCAGCCGAAGTAGAGTTGCAGGTATAGTAGCCACACAATTTCCCTCCTCAGCGCCGCAGGCCTGCCCGGACCTGCGGCGCTCATTGGCAGGGGCGCCAAGAGGCGCGCCGCGCCAGGAGAATTCTGATGGAGCCAACCATGAACGCGCGCACGATATTCCTCAGCAAACTGATGGGATTGTTTCTTGTGGTCGTGGGATTATCGGTGCTTGTTCAGGGGCGGGTGATGGTCGAGACGGCCGACGGCATCATGCACAACCGCCCGCTCCTCTACGTTTTGGGCCTGGTGACGCTGGCGTGCGGACTGGCGATTGTACTTCTCCACAATCGGTGGACGGACGGCCTCCTGCCGGTCGTAATAACCATCCTGGGATGGCTGACGCTCATTAAAGGACTAACCCTGCTTCTTCTCCCGCCCCAGGCGCTCGTCGGCCTGTTTGATTCGATGCAAGTTGGAAATCTCCTCTACGTATACGGGGCGATTGACTTGGCTGTGGGCGTGTATTTGACCGTTGCCGGATTCATGGCGCAGTCACAGGCAACCGGATATTCGACCCGCCAACTGCCTCGACCCGCTCCAAAATCCCAAGTCGGAATCTAAGGGTTTTCGACCTCCGAAATAATGGCACTCCCGATTGGCGATTCCCCGCTTGGAAAATATGTTTCCGCCCTGAATTGCCTTGCAGTGGGTCGTCAGGTTTGAGGGAGGTTCGCGCCCGTTGCGAATTTCGTTTGCCACGATGTGGATAAGCCCCCGGCCAGTTCGTTCCGGCCGCGGGGCTTTTCTTTTTTCTTTCATTGCGCGAGAAGTCGTTTTCCTTTACTTTCCGCGCCACAGCGCGATGTCCTTGAATTCAACCCATTCATAAGGTCGCGCCTCGACTCGAATGCTCGCGATGTCTTTTAACTTCATGCCCTCGAATCCAGAATTTATTTGGGAAAAGTGGTCCCCATTATAACTGCTCCCTGATCCCCCATCCGCGACATGTTCCGCCCCCGCGCGATCAACGGCAACCAACCGAAGCTGCTCTCCCATTAAGGCCGCGGTTGTCACCGTGACCGCGACCTGATTATCCCCTTGGATCGCCGGCGCAAACGCCACATCCCCATCCGCCAGCGCGTCCGTAGCGATATCCGAGGGGCGGTTGTTTTCCGCCACATTGCGCCACTGTCCCGCCGCGACAGCAAACCGAATGGTTATCCCCAACTGCTCGATTGGCGCAGTAAACATGGCCGCACAAAGCCCATCGCTGGGGAGGCCGCTCCATGTAACTCCGTCCCAGCTCGCCGAGGCGCCTGGGGCGGGGTCAAATTGCCAGAGCGTGCCGACTTCTTTCGTGGGGCTATCGGAAAGTCGCACGACGATCCGTCGTTCGATCCACTGGCTGTTCGGCGGAGCCTCCCCGATTGGGCCATCGAAAGGTCGATCGGCGAGTGCCGTGCCGTCAGGCTTCCACCAAGGCTTGCCCTTCGATGGATTCTCCGACAACCCGACCAGTTCGACTTTAACCCCATCGGGCAGTGTGGCTTTCCACGGATCATCGGCCGGAGGATGCACGACTGCCGCGACAGTTCTGGGGATTAACGCAAACGCCCTCATCTCGCCTCGCTGTGCTTCCTCGCGAATCTTGTCCAGCACGTCAAGGATCGCCCGTTGATTCTCCGGCGTCTGCGTCACGAGTAATTGCCCATTTCCCGGCACGACACTAATCATTCCAAACTTCCCGCCGTTGGACTTCCACGAGGCGGGCGCAACCAACTGCGTTACCAATTTCGTCAAGTCTTTCAGCAAATCCTCGCTGGTTTCTTTCGAGTTAGGCAGCGGCTCAATCAGGTCGCGCACGTCAAAGATCTGTGTATTCACGCGCGTAAAATGATCCGCCGTCGAGATCGTAATCACCCCCTGGTCGTTTTCGTAAGCCAGTCTCGTCTGACCTCCCACCATGGAGAGAATGGCCTCAAGGGCCTTTGACAGCTTGACGTTGTGCAGTTTAAGCGTGATGGGCGTGGACCGGTCGACACCAGCCGCCTCAAGCGTGCGCGCATCCACGAAGATATTGGCTTTGGTGGTATCGCGCAAATAATCGATGACTTGGTCGAATGGGACGTTGAAGAAATTAGATTCCGGCAGCACCGTGTCCAGAAAATCTGGTTGCAAGGTCGTCGCGTGGACAACGGTGACCGGCGCCTGGCTTGCGTCAAACGCCGCCCGGGCCTTGCGCAGATTTGTAATCATGGCGCCATCTTCCACGAACTGGCGGACGCCAAGGGCGTAGGGATCCGTAGGATCCAGCGTCGTAATCTGATTCAGAATGCTGAGCGCCGCGGCGTAGTCTCCGGAATCAACGTCCGCCCGCGCCGCCTGGGTGAGTTCGATGATCGTCGGGTCGTTCTCGCCAAGTTGCTGCGGCCCGGCCGGCGCGGGCGATGCCGCGCGCGAATGAATCGCCGCCAGCGGCAAAAGCAACATCAGCAGGGCGATCAAGCCAACGCAAATCGCCTTGCGCGTTGAGTGCCGCCGATTCTGCCGGATATCGAGGATAGCCCGCAGGCGGCCCTCCAGTTTGGACGCCCGAGCCATCGGCGCGGCGATGAGGCTGGCAATGGCAGCGCTTCGGTAGCCAGTGGCGACGGCCATAAGCTCAGTCGCATAGTCCGACGGTTTGTTACCGGCTGTCAGCACGATGTCGTCGCACGCTCGCTCCCGCTCGATTTCGAGCCGGCGAAACGCGAGCCAGGCAAAGGGATTAAACCAATAAACCGCCCTGGCGAATTGCGCGATGAGCTGGGTCAGCCCATCGCGCCGCTTGACGTGAGCCAGTTCGTGCAGCAGGACCAGGCGTTTACGTTGATCCGACCACTTGGTCGCTTCGGCAGGGAGGAGGATCCTAGGGCGCCAAATGCCCCAGATCATCGGCATCGACCGCCGCTCGCTCTGCAACAGGCGCACGGGCGAGGCGATGGCGAGGAGATCACAAAGCTCTTCAAGAAGATTTAGCCAGTCTGGGTCGTCGATTGTCCGCGAGCGCAATCCAAGTCGAAACACCGCGGCCATTCCCAGCACGATCGGCGTGAGCATCGCGGCAGCGCCAACAGCCCAGGCAACCACGGCGCAGGCGGCCCAATCGATGCGGGATGGTGTGGTCTGGGGCAACTCGATCGGCGATTTGGCAACAGACGATGATGGAAAGTCGCTTACAGGCTGATTTGGCGCGGAGCTGAACAACGACGGGATTGAAATCGCGGGCGACGTATTAAAAACGACCGGAGCCACCCGTACCGGCTGAGGCGGCAACACTTTCCACTGCGGTAAAGTCACCGAGAGAACCGGCAGCGTGATCGCGCCGCACAGCGCGAGAAGCCAAAGCCAATGCCGCGCCGCCGCGGAGGCTTTGCGCAAAGCAAGCGATAGCAGCGCGGCTGCCATAAGCAATGCCGTGCTTTTGACAGCCGCGCTTGCCAGCACCGGCCAGAGCGAGCCGAGATTCGACGCTGTTTGCAGCAGAGACATCGTCCACCTCTTGGTAAGGAGGCTCGTCGATCAACTGGACTATCGTTACTGACCATCCTTGCGGGCCTTGCGAATCAACGCCGCCATTTTTTCCAGCTCATCGGGGTTGTACTCCCCGGTCTCATCCGCGAGATAGGCCGCAACGGCTTGCTCCAGCGAGCCGCGGAAGAAAACGTCCAGCACGCGCCGCAGGGCGGATTGGCCGGCCTGTTTGCGGGCGCGAATGGCCCTAAATACAAAATGCCGCCCGACGCGGCGATGCGTCAACTGACCCTTATCTTCCAAAATCCGCAGGAATGTTCGCACCGCCGCCCGGCTCAGAGGATCGGGCATGGCAGCCAGGACCTCAGTCGCCGTGACTTCGCCGCGCGCATAAACAATCTCCATGATCTGCGATTCCCGGCGGCTGAGTATGGGCAGGTTGGCCATGACGGTTAAAAAGTTAACCGTCGGAACCCTCTATGTCAACCGAAAAGTTAAAAATTTAACCGACGGGGGCCGTTGGAGGATTAGCGCCGGACACGGATTTGTCGCGTTCATGCGCCCAGAAGTATGCAAACAACATGATTCGTTAAATAGGGGGTCTCATGGTGGTAGGGCGCGTCGGGCCGTCCCTTAAACCGCTCTAGGGTTTTTCGGTTCTCGCCATGCAATGGCCGCGCACAGGTGTACACTCTGTTTCCAATGCCAGAGATTTTGGTTGTTGAGGATGATCCCTATCAGGCCGAAGCCCTGACAATATTTCTACGTAAATCGGGATACGATGTCGTGGCCGCCTCGGATGGCCGCGCCGCGCTCAACCGGGTTATCGAGCGGCGGCCGGACCTGGTCATGCTGGACCTGTTTCTGCCGGAGATGAACGGGATCGAATTGCTCGAAGTGCTCTCCTCGTACATGCGGCTGAAAACACTTCCGGTGATCGTCTGGACGGGCGCGATGGACTTGCCGCTGCTGGACCGGGCCAGGAATTTGAACGCCAACGCGGTGCTGGTGAAGAGCCGATCCACCTACAACCATCTATTGGTTGCGATCCAGAAAGCCCTGCCGAAACAAGCGGATAAAGGGGA
>JBEKYH010000250.1:0-12272 GCA_049511115.1 Tepidisphaeraceae bacterium
CCGCCACCGTCAGCGCGCCGTCTGCCGCACTCAGTTTGAGGCATTGCAAAACGGGTTTGGTGGTTCGCCCGGCGACGACGTTGCCAACGACGTTCAGCGCTTCGACGAGCGCCCCTCGATTGCAGATCACTTTCATAGCTATGCAGTGTAGCCTTACTGAAGATAGAATGAAAACTTAAAGATAGCAGTCATCGTAATAGGCACCGTCAAATTGTGGATAAGATCGACGACGAAATCTGTAAGTCTTTTTGAGATAAAGAGATTGTGTAGAAAGTTAGGAGACTAATTTAGTGGATATCCTGTTCACTCGGCGAATCGCCAGTGATGCGGGACGGCAAGGTTCTCGATACGGTTCAAGCTCCCAGGCGTCCAGCTTGTCGCGGAACGGGCGAACGGATCACGCGCCCGCGCCCGTCGGGATCAAGTTGTCCACCGCTTGTTCGCCCGGGCTGTTGGAAGAGGGATTTGACTTGTAGATTTATGCGTGTCCTGCACTCGCTTGTCTATCTCTGGACGTTGCCGACGACGCTGGTGGGCGTGCCGCTCACGCTGGCGGCGCTCCTCAGCGGCGGCGGTGTACAGTGGGTGGATGGAGTGTTGGAAGCCTACGGCGGGTTGGCCGCGCTTTATCTTCGCTGGGTGGTGGGAATTTTTCTCGATGGCGGCGCCTCGGCGATGACCCTCGGCCATATCGTCATCGGCCTGGATCGCCAGACTCTCAAGGCCACGCGAACGCATGAGCGCGTACATGTACGCCAGGCCGAGCGCTGGGGACCGTTTTTCATACCGGCATATCTCGGAGCGTCGGTGATTCAATTGCTCCGCGGCAAGCGCGCCTACCTGGACAATCCTTTTGAGCGCCAGGCTTACGACGGCGCCGACGAATAATCACGCGAATAATCGCGGGGAATGAAATTTCCGCGTCTCGCTTATAATCGCCCCCTATGTCAGCAGTTCTCATTGATGGAAGTGCGCTCGCCGAGCAGGCCAAGCGCGGTGTGGCCCAGCAGGTGGCAGAGCTGAAGGCGCGCGGAAAATGCGTGCATCTTTCGGCCGTTTTGGTCGGTTCCACCGGTGCCGGCGAGTTGTACGCCAAGCGGCAAGCGCAAGCCTGCACTGCCGTGGGGATCGAGTATGAACTCATCGCCCTGCCGGCCAACAGCGACGAGGCCGCGGTGGCCGCGGTGATCGGCAAGCTCAGCGCCGACGCGAGCGTGACGGGGATCATGTTGCATCTGCCTCTGCCGCCGGGGTTGGATGCGACGGAGCTGCAATACGCGATCGATCCCGTGAAAGATGTCGAGGGCGTGAATCCCGCCAACATCGGCCACGTCGTCTACGGGCAGACCGTCATCGCCCCTTGCACCGCCCGGGCGGTGATTGAATTGATCGCTTCCACGGGAATCGCCCTACGCGGAGCCGAGGCGGTCGTCGTGGGGGCCAGCGAAATTGCCGGAAAACCCATCGCGCTGTTGCTCACCGAACAAATGGCGACGGTAACACTCTGCCACGTGGCCACGCGCGATCTGGGCGCGCATACGCGGCGGGCCGAGGTGCTGGTCGTCGCAGTCGGCAAGGCTGGCCTGATCGGTGCGAGCCACATCCGCGACGGCGCGGTGGTGATTGATGTGGGGATCAATCGCGTGAAGCAGCCCGATGGTTCATCCAAAACCCTCGGCGATGTGGACTTTGAAGCGGCCCGCGAAAAGGCGTCGTTCATCACGCCGGTGCCGGGCGGCGTCGGGCCGATGACGGTGGCGATGCTCCTGAAAAACACGCTCCGCAGTGCGGAATTGTTGTGGAAGAATAGGTAGGGGCTCGCTCGTATTTCCTCCTCCCCCGGTAGCCGGGGGAGGATTGAGGAGGGGGCTTCGCGCCGCTCACGGTTGCGTCGCGGGAGCCATCAACGTCGCGCGCAATTGCGTCACCGCCTCATCAAGCGCCTGCCCATTCGCGCTCACATCCAACTTGATGGGCTTGCCGACAACAGTCGCAAGCTGCACCAGCGCCATCCGTCGAATCGCCGCATCGGAACTGGTCAGGCAATCCAATAGAAAACTCGGCTGCGACGCGAGGCGCGCGACCATCGGGTCCGGCAGCGGCAAATACGGCGCAAGAAACAACTCCACGCGCATGGCCTGCTCAGGCGTGAGCTTTTGCAGATTGGCGTCGGCCAGATGCAGCGCCGCGGGCTGGCCCAAAGCTTTGAGTTTCGCGGCGGCCGCTTCGCGGTCGGCATAGGAGTCGGCGCCGAGCGCCGCCACCGCTGCGTCGGCGTCGGCGGAGACGCGATTCACCGCAGCGAGCGTCGGCGGATCCGTTTTCCACAGGTCGCCCAGGACCTGATACGCGGCCTTTGGATCGACGGCGAAGGCCGCCTGCTCCTGGTGAAACAGGCGGAAAATGGGACGCAGGTAGGCGTCCACTTCCTTGGGATAATCGATCGCCAGGTCGGCGACCGTCGCGTCGGAGAATCGCCGGGGAGGCTTGCCGCCGGGGAGTTGGATGTACAGCGTCACCGCGCGCGGGCCATCGGCGGCGGTCTGGACAAGCTGCACCGACCAGACGCCGCCATCCGGCTCGTCGCCGCCCTGAAAAACCAGCACCGATTCCGGCGTGCAGGTGATCTCCGTGTACTCATCTATCGGAGCGGCTTCGCCTGCCGCGGGTGCGGCGACATTCAGGTCGCGGTAATAAAGCTGGAGGAACTTCTTCGCCCCCGCGGTGCGGACGGTTTCGCTCCCAAGCACCTGCACGCGGGCCACGCCGGATAGGCCGCTCAGGGTGATGGTATGCGAAGCCGGCCCGGTGACGGGGAGGCTTGTGGTGGGAACCAGTTTACCTCGCTCAACGTGGATGCTGATTACTTCGCCCAGATCGCGCACCCCCAGCGACGGCAGGCCGTGCATCTCCTGCTCGACCTGCTGTGCCGCGGCCTGCTCGAGGGCCGCGATGTCGGGAGGGGATTGCGCGAGCGCGGCAGCGGGGCAATAAAACGCCGCCGGGAGGAGCAGCGCGAGATAGCGGTGGTTGGGTCGCATGGCGATTGGAAATCGTAACCGGTGGGGTGACTGCGGGGAATGAAGAGGAGAAATGCAAGACTCACCACAGAGGACACTGAGGACGAAGCGGGAATTCAGGACTGAGGACTGAGAGACGGACGGGGGAATGACGCCAAGAACAATTCGTTGAGCATTCGATCCATTTGTTTGGGTCATCCTACTGGCGGATCGTGGTGGACTTGGAATGCCTATCGCCTTTTCGTGTCCGAGCGTGTAGAACACTGTAGGGTGGGGCGAAAAAAATCCGCTCCCGACCGATACTCGAAGCCTTTCGGATGACTAGATAAAGGGTTAATCGCCACGGCGATAGACCCATTAACGAGTAAGCCGACGCAATTGAATTCCCAGATCTGGGGATGCGGTTGCGTCACCTTTTTTTGTTGGTTTGAGCCAACTGATTGGCGACCCAAATGCGAAAGAAAGTTGTTGCAAGTAAACCGAAGATAAAAACCGTTGCCGCCGCAGCGGGGCGATTGGCAAAGGTGGTCGTAGATGGCCTAAACATCGATGCCGGTAAGACAGTAGAGCTTCCCTCCATCGTAAGGCGGAAGGGCGATATCGCCGTAATTGAGTCGCGGGCGCCGGAGCCTGGACAAACCAACCGAGTGGTTCCGTCAACATGTCCAACTCCCAATCCGGGCTCTGCCCTCACATTCGACAGAACCAAGGTTCCGGACACGCAAGTTGATTTGCTGGAGAGGGCCGATGACGCGGTCATCCAGTGGCTATGTCGGGCTAAAGAAGTGCCAAACCACGTGGTGGCCAAGGCCAAGACAATAATTCACGAAAGGCACGCGATGCTTAGCGAGCGATACAATCCTGCCTTTGCCAATGCCATCATTGCGTGCGGATTGATCGGCTTGCCCATCCCTGTGCCCGGTGCAATATTCATTGTCGCCGCGCCGATGGTCGCAGCGGCTGAACTCTGGCGGCACTTTGGCAAGGGGAAAGCTCTCGCGACCGATATGGCGGCCGTCAAGAAAGCTGCCGCCGAGTTCTGGGCGGAAACACTTACACTTGTGGACGACATGCTCGCCAGCGAGAAACTTCGTGGGACGTTAATTAACGAATCCAAACGGAGGTAACGCATGTCTCTGGAAATTCGAAGAGAAAAAAGAATATCTCACCACAGAGGACACAGAGGTCGCAGAGGTAAGAAAGGAAACTTTATTTTTCTTCCTCCGTGTCCTCTGTGTCCTCTAGGTCGCTACTGCGACCGGGTGGTGAGTCTTCTTTCTGTTCTCCATCGGAAGAGCTCCCGACTACGGGTCATGGGTTAACGCCCACAAGTTCACGTCAGCGGCTCGAACCTGCTGAGCGTGGCTATGCCAAGCAAGCCCGACGCCATCCGCCACCGCGCGTGGCGTCGTCGTTGTCCGGCTGATCAAGCTCACATTCCATGCGGTGGCGTTGTCGTGGGGTTTGAGATTCACTCCTTGCTGTCTTAAGGTGATTCCTTCATTCGTTGGGAGGTATATGCTCGCCCTGGAAGTCAGACTCAATGGCAAACGTGTTTGCATCGCTGGCGCCGAAGATCTTGGGGTGTTGAGCGCTCACGTCACAGCGACCGGCAAGTTGGGAAAAAAGACGCTGTCTGTCAGGCCTGATGACGCACCGGGCGACATCTTCTATTCAGTTGGCGGGCTAACCAGGCGAAACGACCCCAAAAAGGATGTATACGTTCTGTGGAAGTCCACGGCACCGCTTCGGGTTGGGGACGTTGTCGAAGTAAAGATATTGGAGACAGAGAAAGTAGATCGCGCAAAATCGAGGAAAAGTGCAGCCAAGAAACATTCTCTGCCGCCGCGACGAGTGCGGTGAGCGAGGCCATGCCGAAACAGATCGCTAAATCAAACTCGGCAAAATCAGCGTTTACGCGAGCAATCCCACAATCACCTCCGCCGCGAGTGGCGGGGCCTGGGGGGGGAAGCTGACTTTGCCGCGGGCGGCGGCGATGGGGCGCATGACGGGGCGGCCCAGGGCGAAAGCCGGATGAGCATGGTCGGCGGGGATGGGTTGGACGATTGCGGCCGCGAGGCGGGCGGCGCGGCGGAGGTCGTCGATGGTGAGGATTTGGCCCTGAGCGTGAGGGGCGAATTCTTCGGCGTCGCTCCAGCCGGCGCCGAAGAGAGCGACGTGCAAACTGGCGGCGAGGAGGCGGCGGGTGATGCCGCGACGCCAGGCGGGGAGGATCAGCTTTTCGCGGAAGAGGGTCTGGTCCAGCGCACCCTTGATTTCCAATTCGGCCATCCGGCTGGCGAGATAAGCCTCGATGTCGTTCCCCAACGCGAGCGGATTGGCGGTGAGTTCGTCGGCGATTTTTTCCCATAAAACCAAGTGGCTGGAGAAATCGCCAAGGCGCGGCGGGGGTGGCGCTATAGCAGCGTCGGCGATCAAAGCCAGGGGACCGTTGGCGGGGCTGGGAGTTGGCTCGACGAGAGTCGGCCAGCCGGCCAGGGCGAGGCGCTCAGCGCTCCAGCCGGCCGCGGTGGCGGTGGCTTGCCAGGCGGGGTCGGCAAGGAGCAGGCGGTCGCCGGGCGATTGAGGCTGCGGGGCGGGGATGTGCGGATTGGTGACCCAGGTGATCCAGGGCATGGAATCGGGGGCGACGCCGGGCAGGTCGGCGCGGAAGAGGTCGGCGGCGACGATCGCGTCACATTCCTGGGCGGCCATTGCCAGGGCGAGGGGTGAGGCGCTGACGGGGCGGTCCTTATCGAGGATGCGGAAGCGGCCGTCGGCTTTGAGAAGGTCGGTCAACGCCCACCCGGCCAAATCCCATAACGCGAAATTGGAGCCAGCGACGACGCAGATGCGGCCGGATTTGGTTCGCTGCGAGGTGCGGGCGCGAATGTCGTTGGCCATTGCGGCCCGTCGGTCGGTCTCAGCGGCCAGAATCACGTTGCCGCGCGTGGTCATGGCGGTGACTTCGGCGTCGGAAAGCAGGCCGGTGCGGATGTATTGCTGAGGCACGCACAGGCCGGGATGGGTTTGCAGGAGGGCGGCGAGCTGGGCGTCCCAATCGTCGCCGCAGAGAAACCAGAGACGGCCGGCGAGAATCTCGGAGGAAAAGTCGTCGCAATGAAGATTGAGCAGGGCGATTGTGGAGTCGGGGAAGATCACCGCGAAAGCCTGATTGACGGCGATGTGCTCGAGCGCCGCGCGGATCTGGCCGGCGGTGCGCGGGGCGAGGAGGCAGCCGATGGCGCCTTGCAGGTCGAGGGATTTCATCAGCGATCGGCCGACGCGCAGGGGAAGGGAGGAACCGCCCCACCATTGGCTGGGATCGGCGCGGACGGTGAGGGAGCCGTCGCGGGCGAAGACCCATTCCATCGGGCCGTTGGCATCGGGGATAGCGGGGAGCGATTGGCGGCGCAATTCGGCGGCGACGGCGGGCTGGGATTGCTCAAGAGCCGTGAGATTAGCCAGCAGGCAGCGCCGAGCCTGTCGCCGCGCGGCGGTATCCGACGCGGGGTCTTCGATGGCCACTAGCGATTGGTCCGTCGTCATTTCTTAGCCGTAAACCTTACCCAGGCGGCGCAGAGCGCCCTGGAGGGTTTATCGGACGGAGGGGATGCATTTCTGAATTCAAATTTGTTCTCCGGCGGCTTGGGTGAGGGCGAAAAAATCTCGACCTCAAGGGTGGCTGCGGATTGTGGGCGAGCGAGGGGTGAGACCACGCCACAAGCCGGCCAAGGGAGAGCTAGAAAATGCGTCAACGGGGTTTGCGCCGCTCTGGCGGCGGCGCGTCAATTGGTCTGGAGCCACTGGAACGGCGGCGACTTTTGTCGGCGGCGGCGTGGCCGGCGGTGACGGAAGTCGCGGCGCCGGGTGGGGCGAGCGATTCCGCGGGCGGTTCCAGTGGGGCAATAAAACTGGATGTGGTGATCTCCGGCGGGCACGTCAAGATAAGCCAGGCCGCACACGGCGTGGTGGTTAAATCTCAGGGAATCAGCGAGAGATACAAGGGCGATATCGTGGAGGTCTCCGCGTCGGGTTCGAGCGGGGACAACGATATCGTCGTTAGCCCGACGTTGAATTTGAATGTCGTACTGCAGGGCGGTAGCGGAGACGATACGCTGCGCGCCGGCGGGGGGAATGAAACGCTGTATGCGGGCAGTGGACATGATTCGCTTGTCGCGGGAAGCGGGACCGATACGCTGGTGGATACCAGCGCGGCGCGCGACACGCTGGCGGGCGGGTCGGGGGTGGATTCATTCTGGGCGCAAAACGACGACGTGGTGACGGATGTGACGCCGGCCGAGACGGCACTGGGGGCGGTGCACTGGCTGAGCGCGACAGCGGTTTCGACGCCGGCGATTTCGTCATCATTGGCGCTTTCGGCGTCACCAGCAGATGCTACGGCGAGTGCAGGGGCAGCTTGGGGACTGCTATTTCCTCGCGGTGGTGGCGGCGATTGCGCAGACGGATCCGAATCAGATTCGCCAGGATGTGGTGCAGTTGGATGACGGCACGTTCATGGTGCGATTTGAAAACACCAGTGGGCAGACGACGTATGAGCACGTCGATGCGGAACTGCCGGCGTATAACGACGACGGGCTGCTTGCGTTTGCGCAACTGGGGCAGGGGAATTCGCTGTGGGTCGCGGTGATGGAGAAGGCTTTCGCCGTCTACCGAGATGGGGCGGACAGCTATGCCAATTTGAACTCGGGGTGGATGGCTGAGGTCTACAACGATCTGGGGTTAACAAGCACTGACACGCTGCAATCATCGCAGACCTCGGCGGCGTCGTTGCTGGAGACGATTCAGTCGGACCTGAGCCAGGGGGAGGCGGTGACGGTGGCGGTGCTGAATGTGTATCAGGCTGCGCCGTTGATCAGCGAACATGCCTATACGGTGAGCGCGGTCATCATGCAGAACGGCATATGGGTGGGGTTGATGCTGAGAAATCCCTGGGGGACGGTTGGGGTGGGGAATTATCCGTCCAATGGAGGGTATCTGGTGCTGACGCCGGAGCAGGCGTTTGCGAATGTGTTTACAGTGACGGCGGCGGCGGCGTAGGGGGCGGGGCGATCAATCCATCTTGGCATGGCGGCCGGCATCGACTATTTTGCGGGGATGGCCAGCCGATATCTCAAACTCGTGAAACTGCTTGAACAGAAATCCCTGCGCCGCGGCGACTTCACGTTGGCGAGCGGGGCCAAATCCACTTACTACATTGACGGAAAGATGACGTGTCTGGACGCCGAGGGGGCGACGCTGGTGGCGGATGCGATTCTGGAGGAGATCAAGGATTTGCGGGTGGATGCTGTTGGGGGGATGGACATGGGGGCCACGCCGATTGTGGGGGCGGTGGCGACGAGAAGCTTCACCAGCGGGCGGCCGCTGCCGGTGTTTGTGGTGAGGAAGGACGTCAAGCAGCACGGGACGATGAAGCTGATTGAAGGGCCGCTGAAGGCGCCGTGCAAGGTGGTGATTATTGATGACGTCATCACCACGGGCGGATCGATCATCAAGGCGATTGAGGCGGTGAGGGCGGTGGGATGCACGGTGTTGCTGGCGATCAGTGTATTGGACCGGCAAGCGGGTGCGGCCGAGACGCTGGCGAAGATTGATGTGCCGTATCATCCGCTGGTGACGCTGGCGGATTTGGGGATTTCGGTTGGGGAAAAATGAGCGCAAGCGGTAACTAGCTCAAGATTTTATGGCGTCTTCGCGGTGATCGGTCTATAGTAATGGCAGGTGCTGTATGGCTGTTTCCATTTCGCTTCCGAGCGACATTGAGCAAAGTCTCCGCCTCCGGCTCGGCGACCTTGATCAGGAGGGCAAGGAGGCGATGCTCATCGAGCTCTACCGCCGAGACAAGATCACCCGTCACGAGTTGACGCGCGCACTGAACATTTCACGACTCGAAACGGAAGCCGTATTGAAGAAGCACAATGTCACCGAGGACCTACCTACGAAGGCTGAAATGGCCCAAGACGTGGAGAGCCTGCGCCGGCTGCTTGAGAAATCGTGATCGTCGTCTCGGATACAACACCGATTCGTGAAGCGCAACCGGCAGGATTCGAACCTGCGACCGGCGGATTAGAAATCCGCTGCTCTATCCAACTGAGCTACGGTTGCGACGTGCCGGCCTGTTGGGCGTTTGCCACAGGCTGGCGCTTGCAATATACCTTCGTTGGATCAGACGTTGAACAGGAAGTGGACGATATCGCCGTCCTGCATGATGTAGGATTTGCCTTCGGCGCGCATGCGGCCCGCGGCTTTGATGGCGGGTTCGGTGTGGTGTTTCTGCAGGTCTTCCAGGGTGTAAACCTCGGCGCGGATGAAGCCGCGCTCAAAATCCGTGTGGATCACGCCGGCGGCCTGGGGGGCGGTGGCGCCGATGGGAATGGTCCAGGCGCGGATTTCGTCGGGACCCGAGGTGAAAAAGCTCTGCAGGCCAAGTGTCTTGTAGGCTTGGCGCGCCAAGGCGGCCAGGGCTGGCTCGGCCAGGCCCATGCTGTCGAGCATTTCCTGGCGGTCCTTTTCGTCCAGTTCGGCTAATTCCGCTTCAAGTTTGCCGCAGACACAGACCACGCCGCCCTCATTGCCCTCGGCGGCGGCGCGCTGGCGAACGGCTTTGACGTAGTCGGATTCGCCATGCAAATCATTTTCATCGACGTTGGCGACGTAGAGGGCCTTTTTGGCGGTGATTAATCCCAGCGGCTTGAGGATTTTGCGCTCCTCGGGGTTGAATTCGATGGAGCGGGCGGGTTTGCCCTGGTTCAGGGTTTCCTTGCAGCGGCGGAGAACCGCGGCGCGGGCGATGGCCTCTTTGTCGCCGCTACGGGCGAGACGCTCGGATTTGTCGAGCGAGCTGGAGACGGTTTCCAGGTCGGCCAGGGCCAGCTCGGTGTCGATGGTGTCAATGTCGCGGATGGGGTCGGTGGAGCCTTCGACGTGAATGATCTCGCCGCCGCCGAAGCAGCGGACGACGTGCAGGATGGCATCCACCTCGCGGATGTGGGAGAGGAATTTGTTGCCCAGGCCCTCGCCGGTGCTGGCCCCGCGGACGATGCCGGCGATATCGACCACGCGAAGAGCGGCGGAGATGATCTTCTGGGTTTCCTGGAACTGGTTGATGATCTTGAGGCGCGCGTCCGGGACCGCGACCACGCCGACGTTGGGCTCGATGGTGGCGAAGGGATAATTGGCCGCGAGCGCACCGGCGGCGGTGAGCGCGTTGAAGATGGTGCTCTTGCCGACGTTGGGGAGACCGACGATTCCGACTTCTAATGCCATTGGGCGGGCAACTATACAGGGAGAGGGGCGAAGGAGGAATGCTTTGATGGGGCTGGGGTGATTCAACAACAGGTTAATTGCTTTTTTTGTTGTGGCCGACCGCTTCTTTTGCCGGTTAATTTGGGTTCTCGATTTTTATTCCTTCAACCGCTATCGTCTTGTGGATGGTGGTTGAGTCAACAATGCTTGGGCTGGGCATTTATCATTTGGACGAGGTGTCCGCGTATACCGGGATTCCAAAGCCCACACTTCGCTCCTGGTTTAAACCTCGATCCGACCATGTCGGACGGGGTCCAGTATTCGCGTCCGACTATCGCGCATTGAATGGAGATTACGCGGTTAGTTTTCTCAATTTAATCGATGCGTATGTGCTTTCGTTCTTCAGAAAACGGGGCGTGAAGCCAGCGGTAATTCGCCGCGCCTACACGATACTCCAGGCGGAGTTGCATACGACGCATCCCTTTGCGCACGCCGATCTTTGCACAGATGGAAACAGCATTATCCGGGAGTCGAAGAAGGCTGGGCGAATCAACTTAATCGACGTCATTGACCGGCAGATGGTTTTCAGCGAATTGCAGCCGTATATGGATCGGATCGACTACGGTTCGGCCACACGCCTTGCGGAAGCGTGGCGAATTGCCAATGGGGTCGTCATAAGGCCAACCGTAGGTTTCGGGAAGCCGGTCATTGAAAACACCGGCATCAGCACATACGTAATCGCAAACCAATTCAAGGCGAACAAACGGGACGCGGGACTCGTCGCGCGGTTGTTCGACATCGCCGAGTCTGACGTAGTCAACGCGGTAGAGTTCGAAGCAAAGTATTTGCGCCATAGGCTCGCGGCTTGACGTTTTTTACCGATGAAAACTTCATCCCGAAGGTCGGCCGAATCATTCGGACCTACGAAGACCAGAACCAGGTGATTCTGTTTGCCGAAAAGTTTGCAAGGGGAACGCCGGACGTGAAGTGGATCCATAACGTCGGAACGTGGGAGCCCAAGCCGGTTATCGTTGGCGGCGACGGCAGAATCCTGCGAAATAAGGCGGAACTCCGCGTTCTTCGGGAAACCGGCTGCATTTACGTCTATCTGTCGCCGGGATGGACAAATACCCCAATACATGAATATGCCTGGAAAATGCTGAAATATTGGCCGGAGATCGTCGGATGTGTGCAGAAATGCGATAGGCAATCTGTGGTTGAGATATCGCGGGTAGGAAAGGTTACGCGCTACGGAGTACCCGGCTAACGCGATTGAATTTCCAACCGCCTTGCCTACGACGATCCGGCGCAAGGTCGATGATTCGAATTTACGTGAGCATCACTACCGGGACTGTGGGCGATTGGGTTATGCTCAGAGAGCAATGTCCGCCGCCGTTGGGGCCACTGCTGATTCAAGAATGAAAGTTTTTACCTGTAATGGAGTGACGCGTGCGCAAAGCGCTTCGATTGCATCCCATTCTACTCATTGCCGGCTTGATGGCAGCGGTGACACCGTGGTTATTTGGAGTTGCCGGTGCGTCGGGCGATGCGGCGCTTAAGCGCGCGGCGGTGAAGGCATTGGCGCTGCCGCCGCAGTTGCCGATTGCGACGGGGTACACGGCGGTGGACGCGTTCGCCGTGAATGGCGGGCCGGGGTTGAGGTTTGTGCAGCCGCTGAGCGTGGTCGCGCCGCCGGGTGAGAAGGACCGGCTATTTGTGGTGAGCAAGATTGGGACGATCGAAGTTATCACCGACCTGGACGGCAAGAACGGCGGGCCGACGAAATCGGTCTTCATGGACTTGCGCCCCTATCTGCGGGCCAAGGGATGGCAGTTGGGCCAGCGCGTGGAGTGGGGGCTGCTGGGGTTGGCGTTTCATCCGAATTACAAGGAAAACGGCTACTTCTATATTACTTACGATCCGGTGCTGAATGAGAACGGCCGATCCGTCGGATTTGATCGCGTGTCGCGCTTCAGCGTGTCCAAG
>JBEKYH010000251.1:0-7426 GCA_049511115.1 Tepidisphaeraceae bacterium
AGACGGACATTGTTGAGGACGTAATTCTCGTCGGTCTTCTTCGCCAGTGGTATGAGCAGAGCCTCCGCGGGAGCGAACGCGCCTTCGTTGTAGTAATAGCGGGCGTAGTAGAGGGTGTTGTCCTGCTGGCAGCCGGTTAAGACGGCGAGAAGGGCGAGGGCGACGAAGGGGACTGCGCGAAAGAGGCGAGGACTGAGGACTGAGGACTGAGGAGGAAAAACAAAACAAACCGCAGATTTGTAGGGTGGGCATTGCCCACCTTTGGCCGAAATGGTGGGCGATGCCCACCCTGCAGAAGCGTTCCCATTGCAAATACCCTTGGCCATCGCTTTCCCTTTGCTAATCCGCTCGCTAGTCCAGGAACCCCTTCACTTCCACCTTCTTCACCTCATAGCTGCCGGTCCAAAGGACCGTCCGATTTTGCAGGTCGGTGAGGCTATAGACGCACAGATAGTAGCTGCTGCGATGCTCGGAATCCTCCTGGGTGAGGGATTGGAAGGTGGCGTGCAATGCGTACTGCGGAGAAACCGCCTCGGGCGCCGGGCCGAGAGGGACGCCTTGAAGTTCCTGATTGCGAAGATCGTAGAATTCATCGCGGTTCATCACCCATACAAACCGGTCGGGTGCTTTTTGGCTCAGCAGCGCGCGCACGCGCGCGGTGTAAGCCTCGGCCTGACCGTGCGGGATGATCTCGCCGGTCAGTTCATTAACGACCGGCTGACAAACAATCGTCAGCGGCCCGTGCGTCGCGATCTCCTGATTTACTTTGGGATCGGTTGCGAGACTGGAGGCCATCTGATCGGTCATGGCCACCAGGTCGGTGCTGCTGAGCGCGGTGCTTTGGCCGGCGCTGACAGCCGAGCCGCATCCGGCGCAGGAGAGAAAAAGAGCCAGCGACAAAAACCCGCCGAGACCAATTTGAAATCTTCGCGTCTTCTTCGCGTCCTTCGCGTCTTCGCGGTTAAATCGCATTTCCTCTTTTCTCATCGCGCCACTTTCACTTCATATTGCCGCGACCAGACCTGAACGCGCGTCTGGGCGTTGAAGATCGTGAATTCAAGCATGTAATAGATCGTGCTGCGGTTGGGCATATCGTAGGCCTTGCCGTACATGATGTAGTCGGGATTAATCGCCTGCGGGGCCGGCGACGGGCCGCCGGGGCCTTGGCCGTAGGTGTCGCCGGAGCCTTCGAGTTCGGAATCGCGAATTTGGTGGAACTGATCCTTGTTCTCGATCAGGGTGATCTTGCCGCCGCTCTTTTGGGAGATGATTGTCCGCAGCCGTTCGAGGAAGATGTCGTAATTAGTGGAAAAGCTTCGGTCCGTTGTCTGATCCTCGAAGTGGCCGATGGTCATCGTCCATTGCGTGCGCGAATTGTTAAGACCGGGATCGGTCAACAAATCGGTGGCCATTTGGTCGCTGGCGGCTAACACATCCTTGCTTTGCAGCCCGGAATCATCGGCGGAAAGATTGCCCGGATCAGGCCGCGCCCCCTCGGGCTTTTCATCGCTGCACCCTGCGAGCAGGCCTCCGATGGCCAATAAACCCAAAATCCACAAGCGTTTATATGCGGAAGCCATGAGGCTCCTCCTTTACGGTTTTCCGAGGCTATGCTAGATAGACAATTGCCCATCTTCAACAGTTGGGCCAATGATTTAGACACGGCCAACGCCGCAAGGCAGGGGCCAGAAAAAGGTAAATTTTCGCGCGAGCGGCCAAAGCAGCCCCATCCTTTGCCCGGCGGGCGTGTCTTTGAGGGTATGGGATGGAAGCCGTTCATGGACTTGTCAGGAGGTATTCGTGCTTTGCCTAATTAAGCCTACTGGTATGAAAACCCATCGTGCCCGCCGCGCGCTCACCGCCGCACTGGGAATCGCTGCGCTGGCCGCCGCCGGATGCGCCGCGAGCGCGCCGCCGGAAGCGGCCGTTCCGATGACTCCGGGTTCCAATTATGTGCCTCATGACGCGGCTCCCAAACCGCTGCCGGATTCGGCGCTGAATCCGCCGGGGATGTCTTCGCCGGGACCGTATGAGGATGAGCCGATCCTCGACCAGCGCCTGCCGGAGGAGGCATACTTCGTTTCCGCATATAACAAGGTGCATCAGCCGCGGCTGGCGATATATGTCAATCGCACGCTGACGGGGCAGATCATCCCGCCGAATCCGGGCGGGCCGACGCAGACGGTGCAGCACACGCAGGAATCCACCGGCGGCGTGACCGTGAGCAACGGCAGCTTCAACGAGCATGACGATGCCTACGGCCGCGACGTGCAAGATGGCCACTCCAATTTTGCCACCACCGGCCCGGCTCAATACACCGAAACAACCACCACATATCAGGCGCCCAGCGATTCCGACGAGGCCGCGTTAAGCACCCTGGATTATCAGGCGATGGAAAAAATTCTCGCCGACTGGTTGAGCTGCGGCGGGCAGGTGCGGATTATTTCTTCCGATTATCTGGCGGCGCAGCTTAGCCCGCAGGACATGCAGGATTTGAGCCAAGGCAGGCCGGTGGCGATGGGTGATCTGGCCCAGAAAGTCGGGGCCGACATTTTGATTCAGGTGCAAGCCCATCCGACGCACCAGACCAACGGCCTGCAAGTGCGGCTGGTGGCCGAGGCGATGAATGTGCGCGGCGGCGATCAGATCGGAAGCGCCGTGGTGGATGTTCCGCTGCCATTGGAGAAGACGCAGATCAACCAATTCACGCGATTCATCGCGGCCAAACTGATGGTCGGGATGGCCGGGGCGTGGAATTCGTACATCGCCAACCCGCCGCCTCCGCCGCCGGGACAGGAACCGCCGCCGCCGCCAACGCCGGGATCAGGCAACCTGCCGCCGGTGCCGCCGGCCGCCTCGACGCCGCCGACGACTCAGCCGTTGGACCTGATTCCGTGAGGATGGAGATTGCGGCGGTGTGAATGAGGTTCTGCGAAAGTGAATTGGAATTCAATGAGGTCAGTCATGTTGCGATTTAAGCTGGGTTTTGTCGCCTTGTCCGTATTGTCCGTATCGTTCTTGGCCGCGTGCAGCGATGTGCGGCCGACGTATTTGGGACGGGCCGATCCCTACTCTCCGCGGCAGATTCAGTTCACCAGCGAGGACTTGCAGAATGACACCGCCATCAGCGGCCCGCCGATTCTCAGCCGCGATCCGTATGGGTATCTGCACGTCAGCGTGCCGATCCGCTCGGCGATCGATAAGGACTTGCACATCGACTACATGACCCAGTTCTTCGATGCTTCGGGACAGGTGATCGAAACCAAGACGTGGCACACTGTCACGTTGCCGGCGAATGCGCCGTTCAGCGTGAGCGATGTCTCGACGAGCCCGGCCGCGGCGAATTTTCAGATGACGTTCAGGTATGAGAAGTAGAAGAAATACCAAGTTGCCAAAGACGGATTCAATACAGGAACTCGCCAAATTCTGGCAGACGCACGATCTCACAGATTTCGAGGATGAGCTTGAGGAAGTCAAAGAGCCTATGTTTTCGCGCGACGATTCAATTCAGGTGCGCCTGCCGAAGCGCGACGCCAATGCCGTTCGTCGGCTGGCCGAATCCAAAGGGATTTCACAAACTGAATTGGTCCGGGAATGGGTTCTGGCAAAGTTGGCCCGCAGCAAGCGGGGCGCGCAAACGAAAGGCTGAATAACTGAGTAGGGTCGGCGTCGCCCACCGCCTGCCACAAAGGTGGGCGATGCTCATCCTACAGGTTCGTCACATATCCAAACGCTTTCGGCCTACCGCATAATAAACTCTTCACTAACCTTCCTCACCGGACTGAAATGAGTCTGATCCCCATCGACGTGGTAGCTCATCATGAGGGTCTTGTGCAGTTCGATCACGTTGCCGCTGGGGTCCTTGAGCGGGGCGCCTGATGAGTCGGTGGCCGGGGCGGTTTCGCCCCACATGCCGGAGGCGAAGATGACGAATGATCCCATGCGCTGGTTATATTCCGGCCAGATGGCGACGCTGTCGCGCTCCTGGTCCACGCCCAGGAGAATGCGGCCGCCCATGAGGGTGGGGTCTTCCATGTACTTGTTCTTTTCGACGGCCTTTATCGCGTCCAACACGGCGGGATGAATTCCGTCGTTGGCGGGGACCATCTTGCCGTCGTTTTCACGCATGGTGAAGACGGGATAGAAAATCCGCTCCTTATCGCGGTCGGGATCGTAGTTGCTCCCCTTGTCGGCATTATTGACCACGCTGTACGTCATGTACCAGAACGCGCTGGGCGTCGCATTGCCGGGAATCGTCACCACAATCCGCTTGGGAGCCGAATGCTGAAACTGCAACTCCCAGGAAATCGGAAATGGGCTGGGCTTGGGATAGGCCGCCGACGAAGACGCGTCGGGATTGGGCAACGCCTGCGGCGCGGACGAATCCTGGGCCACCGCCGGCGACACCAAAGCCAGCGACACCAACAACGCGCCGCCCGTGGCAATCATTCCTCGCTTCATTGCACTCCTCGAATCGGGAAATTCAGACTCACCACAGAGGACGCGGAGGACACAGAGGAAAACCAGAATTCATTTTCTTCTCTGTGTCCTCTGTGTCCTCTAGCGAGGTACTCCTCGCGGGTGGTGAGTCTTGTGTTTGTTCGCGTCTTCGCGGTTAAATTCTTCGGCGTTCAACTCCTCGAACCACGACACCTTATGCGTTATGTTACGAGCGGTGATTGACGTGTCAAATCTTTCCGGACAGGGTGTTGTTGCCGGGCGGGCGACTTTGCGGCGGGCGGCGCCTCAGGAGCAGATGGCGGCGCTGGGGCTGGCACTTTCGTCGTCGGGGCGAGTGGCAGGGGAGCGCGAGGTGGCGGAGTTTCTGCGCATTGCCGGTTCACGGCATCTTGATCTATCGGGACTCTGGATCGCCGAGGAGGGGGGCAAGCTCCTGTGGGCCATCCTGCCGGTGGCGACGCCGGGGAAGACGCTATTGTTGCTGTCGCCCAATTACCTCGCGGATGCGAGCCAGCTTGAGCCGGCGCTGCGGCTGACCGAAGTGGTGTGCGGGCAATTCCCAGGGATTGACCTGGCCCAGGTGCTGGTCGAGCCGACGGCCATGGGGCCGTGCTCGCTTTATCCGCAGCTTGGGTTCATGGAAATTGCCGAATTGATCTACCTGCACGCGCCCGTCCGGCGGCAACGGCCGGCGCCGCCGCTGCCGGCGGGATTCTCATTTGCGTATTATTCGGAGGAAAACCGCGGGCTTTTCATCACGGCCATCCGCGAGAGTTACCAACAGAGCCTGGATTGCCCGGCACTGAACGGGCTGCGCGAAATCGACGACGTGCTGATAGGCCACCAGGCCGCGGGAGGACTCGGAGGCATCGGAGATTTTGACCCCAGTTTGTGGCGGGTTTTACTGCATCAACCGGCCGGTTCGATGGCGCCGCCGCAGCCATGTGGCGTGTTATTGCTCTGCCGGACCGATCATAATGAGGGAATGGAGCTGGTTTACATTGGGTTAAGCCCGCATGTGCGCCGGCGCGGCTTGGGGTCGCTGCTGGTGCAGTACACTTTGGCGACGGCCGCGGCTCATAATCGCCACCGAGTGACGCTGGCGGTGGATTCGCGGAATTCTCCGGCCTTGCACGTCTATTTCCGGCACGGATTCCAGAAAATCGCCGCAAAAGTAGCGTTTATTCGCGACCTGCGGAAGGGAAATGCCGCCAACGGGCTGAAAACCGTGGCATTGGCGTGAGATATCCACCATCCGTCCCCCCGTCGGCTAAACATGTGCATATCACGTTGAAGAAGATTTTTTTGTTGCTCCATCCCCAGTCAGGTCAAGGAGGAAGGTGTCGTGAACGGAAAATCTTGCCCAAATCTCCTTGTAACGGGAAAACTAAAGGGTATTTTCTCTCCCCGTAGGTTTGTGATTGGTTAAGACAACGTTTGCAAGGCAATTCAACCATCAGGAGAGGCCAGCGCATTTCGGAGCAGTTTGAGCCAGTCGGAGAGGTTGGCGCCAAATCCGATCATTTAGCGCGTTTCATGGATGACAACGAACGGGCAAGGACGCCTTCCAAGAGTTTGATCATGCGGTGTCACCGACATGACAGCCGATATCGGGCTGCGCCGGTGGCATGAGGTGGCGCATTCGGGAAGGAAGGAGTCATCTGTGAGTTGCATCACTGCAGCTAATCCGCAACTGGCGCAATTGGCGGAAGCCATTGCCAGGCGCGTCGGGCAACAGCGATTTTCCGTCTGGTTTAACAATTCCACCAAGCTAGATTTGAAGAATGACGGCCTGGAAATTGCCGTTCCCAGCGACTTCATCGGCGAGATGATCGGCAAACGGTTCACCGCACCGATCCAGCAGGCCGTCAACGATGTGATGGGCTGCTCAATGACGGTTCGATTTCACGTGGTTCCGCAACTGTTTGAGACCGACGGCGCACCGCGCGGGCGGGGCGAGGCTTTGCCGGTGGCGAGGCCGGGTGAGTTTCCATCTGGTCCCGGTGGGCGGGATTTGCCGCCGCCGTCGCAACGCGCGATGGTTGGCGCGGGCGTAGGGTCGGGTGGCGGGTGTGAGGTTGCCACGGCGGTCGCATCGAGCGCTGTCGCGGCGGCGGTCCAAACCATTCCCGTCCGCGCGCCGCTGCATAACACCGTTGTTGAACGGCGCCCCGTCGTTGAGCGACCGTCGTCGTCATCGACTTCAACGCCGCGCCCGCGGCTTAGGCATGAAATATCCTCGTTTGTTGTGGGCCCGAGCAATCAGCTTGCCTATAACACTGCGCTCTATGTCGCCGAGTTTCCCGGCGCTCAATACAACCCGCTATTCATTCACGGCGGATGCGGCCTCGGCAAGACGCACCTGCTGCAGGGCCTGTGCAAGCAGTTCCAGGCGCACCACCCGACGCTGCGCTGGAGCTACGTGACGGGCGAGGAATTCACCAACGATTTTCTAGCGGCGCTGCGAAATAACAAACTGGAAGTCTTCCGCCGCAAGATGCGCGATTTGGATTTGCTGGCCATCGACGACGTGCATTTCCTGGCCGGGAAGAAAGCGACGCAGGAGGAATTCCTGCACACGTTCAATTCCATCGAAGCCGGCGGCAAGCAAGTGGTGATGGCCAGCGATTCTCATCCCAAGATGATCGAGGAGTTTGGCGAATCGCTGGTCAACCGATTTGTCAGCGGCATGGTGGTGCGGGTTGATCCGCCCAATTTCACGACGCGCTGCGAGATTCTCCGCAAGCTGTCGCACCAGACCGGGTTTGAACTGTCTGAGGAAGTGACTGGGTGGATCGCCCGCCGCGTGACGCAAAACGTGCGCGAGCTGGAAGGGGCGGTCACGCGCATTGCCGCTTATGTGCGCCTCGGCGATCGCGTGCCGGATGTGACCATGGTCCAGGAGGCTCTGGGCGATCTGGACCGGCAACTTGTCGCGCCTGTGAAGCCCGATTCGATCATCCAG
>JBEKYH010000252.1:0-7403 GCA_049511115.1 Tepidisphaeraceae bacterium
TCTCTGCGAACTCTGCGCCTCCGCGGTTCAATTTGCATTTGATTTTTCTCCATCGGAAGAATTCCCGACTACGGCCAGGGCTAATACCCCCAAGCTCACGTCAGCGGCTCGAACCTGCTGAGGGTGGCAATGCCAGGACAGGACGCTTGCCGTTTCCTCGCCGTCTGCGGCAAGCGTGAGTCCAGGCTGAGATGCACCAAAAACCCACTCGGCGACCGTTTCCAGGGCCATCCGTTGCGTTTTTCACCCTGTCACCTTGTTACCGTGTCACCCCCTGATCCCCTCCCTCATGGCAGCAACGCCACCGCGCCTCTACCCCCAGCCAGCGGGATGCCGTATCATATCCCCTCTTCTCCATGACCGACCCGACCCTAGAATTCGCGCGGCAGGTTCTATTGACCGAGGCCACGGCTGTCCAGCAGATGGGCCGGGCGCTGGGGCCGGAATTCCTGGCGGCGGTGCGGATGATCCTGGCTTGCCCCGGGTCGGTTTTGGCCACCGGGATCGGTAAGGCGGGGATCATTGCCCGCAAGCTTTCGGCGACTTTGGCCAGCACGGGCACGCCGAGCCATGTGTTGTCGGCGGCGGACGCGGTGCATGGCGATCTGGGGTCCATCCGGCAGGGGGATGTCGTCGTTATCCTCTCCTCCAGCGGCGAAAGCGATGAAATCCTGCGGCTGGCGACGCTGCTCAAAAAGCTGGGGCATCCGATCATTGCCATGACGGCCAGTCGCGGAAATTCGCTGGGGGGACTTTCGACAATCGTCCTGGAGATGGGGCAGATGACCGAGGCGTGCCCACTGGGGTTGGCACCCAGCGCGTCGACCACCGCGCTGCTGGCGTTGTCCGATGCGTTGGCGCTGACGGTCATGAAGCTGCGCGAATTCGGGCCGGAGGATTTTGCCCGCTACCATCCGGCGGGGCAGTTGGGGCGGAAGCTGATTAAGGTGCACGAGGCCATGACGTTTAAGCGCGGCGAGAATCTGCCGATCGCGGCAGACACGGGCACGGTGCGGCAGGTGGTGCATGATGCCAGCGCCATCAAGCGCCGGCCGGGGGCGGTGATATTGACCGACGCGGCGGGCAAGATCAGCGGCATATTCACCGACGCCGACCTGCGGCGGCTGCTGACGGATAATGATGGGTCGGCATTAAACCAGCCCATTGCCAAGGTGATGACGCGCAACCCGCGGCGCATCGCGGCCGACGCGCTGGCGGCCGACGCGATGGCGATCATGCGGCAGATGCGGTTTGATGAGCTGCCGGTGGTGGATGAGGAGGATCGGCCGGTGGGGTTGATTGACGTGCAGGATTTGGTGGTGTTGAAGGTGTTTGATCTGGAAACGGCGGACAGAGACACCGATGGATAGCGAATTGCAAATACAATGCAGAAAATCTCACCACAGAGGACACAGAGGACACAGAGGATGAAAGATGTGAACACCATCACGGGGCAGATCGTGGATGCGGCAATGAAAATCCACTCCGCGCTGGGCCCTGGACTTCTGGAGAGCGCCTATGAAGGATGCCTCTTATACGAGTTGCGAAAGCGCGGGCTTAATGCCGTGTCGCAGGTTCCTCTACCCGTTGTCTACGACGGCGTCCAGATTGATGTGGGCTATCGCATCGACCTGCTCGTGGAAGACTGCGTCATCGTTGAACTGAAATCCATCGAAAGCCTTCTCCCAATCCACGAGGCACAACTCCTCACGTATCTCAAATTGAGCGGGGAAAAAGTCGGACTACTTATGAACTTTAACGTCACTCACCTGAAGGATGGCATCAAACGGAAGATCATCTAAACTGGCATTCTTCCTCTGTGTCCTCCGTGTCCTCTGTGGTGAGTCTTGTATTGCCTTTTTTGGTTGGGATTTAAGGCGGATTTTAACTAGATGCGAGCGGTTTTACTTACGATTTTGACGTTTGGCGGCCTGTTCGGCGGGTTTGTGGTTTATACGCGCCTGGCGGCGCCGCCGGGGCGGGCGCCGGTGGTGGAGGTGGCGGCGACGGAGTCGGCGCTCAATTCGGTTACGACGACGCAGCCGACGGTTGCGCAACCGTGGGTGAATTTGTATGACAAGGACGGGCAGTTTTATGGCCGCCTGCGAGCGGCGACGTGCGTTCCCACGCCGGATGGGATGTATCACCTGACTAAGCCCGAGGCGGAGTTTTTCCAGAGCGGCGGGGCGCCGGGCGAGCGCGGGGTCGCTACGCGCGATGGGACGATTGTTGTCCTTACGGCGGGCGAAGGGGATGTGGCGCTGGGGGATCCGAATCGTCACACCAATATCGGGAGCGGGCCGGTCGATCCGCCGAGCAAGGGGATTCTGCATGACGTGACGGTGTCGCTTTATCCTGACAAGGAGGCGCGCGACGCGGATGAGCCGGATATAGTCGGGCGGCTGCCTAATGCGCAGTTCAACGCGGACACGTACCAGATCTATACGACCGAGCAGGCGGACGCGGCGACGGGGCAGACGACGCCGGCCGATCAGATACCGGTGAGTATGCGCGGCCGCGACATGGACCTCGATGGGCGCGGGCTGATGTTGTATTGGGACGGGGAGAAGCACGAGCTCAAGTCATTGCTCATCATACATGGCGAGCGGTTGACGCTGAAGAAGACTACGACGAGCGCGGGGCAAGCGGCGGTTGGGTCGGCAGCGCCGCCAGCGGCTGATCCGCCGGGTTCTCCTGCAGCGCCGGCGAAACCAGGGGCGACAGATTCCAGTGCGCAGTCGGGGGAGAGCGGCAAACCGACGGTGGCCACGTCGCCTGCGCCGGCCGGTCGCAACGATCCGATTTATCTGGCGACATTTAATGACAATGTTCGAGTGGTGCAGGGAGATGAGACGCCGGTGACGACGGACAGCATGGAGGTGGCGCTCAATCCGCGCGGGGAAAAATCGCCGGCGGCTTTGGGGCAGGGGCAAGGTGGCGCGGTCGCAAAGGGCGCTAATGCGAACGGCGGCGGCAATCATTCCAGTAGCGCGGGCGCGGGTCAAGCCGCTGCAGGAAATGTGCTGGGAACTCCAATTGAGCCGGCCGGTACGGCGTCAACGCCGCCGCCATCGCGGACATCGTCTTTACTGCCGACTGGCTCATCCTCGCAGCCGGTGGAAATTTTCTGGACCGGGAAACTGACGGTCGTTCCCGATCTCAACCCGAACGATCGCGTCGCGCCGGGGCAGCAGATCATTCGCTTCACGGGCACGACTCACGTGCACCAGGGCGATGTCGATATGGTCGGCGGGCGGGCGCGCTACGATACCACGTCCGGGGCGGCGCGCATGTTCGCGGGAGTGACTGAGCCGCTGACGATGACGCTGTTCAAAGCGGGGACCAATATTGTGGCGGGCACGCTCTTTGGGCAGCGCGTGGATTTCAAACCCGATTCGACGCGGCGGAATGCCGTTGCGACATTCACGGGGGCGGGGAAGGCGAATTTCGCGGCTCGATCGGACTCGCCGCAGGCGGCTCGATCGGACTCGCCACAGGCGGCTGATAATACGGGTGAAATCGTTCGCGCTGCCTGGCAGCAGGAATGCGATGTGAGTCTTACGACTCCGCCGGCCGGGTCGCTGTATGTGCAGCGGACCGTGCTCATTGGCGATGCCATGGTGGCGGATGCGATACCGGGGGCGCCGGATAAATTGCATCTGACGGCACAGACCATCACGGCTGACTTTGATCCGCCGCCGGCGCGAGCGGCGAATAAGGCCAATCGCAATAGCGCGGACGCGACGGGTTCGTCGGCCGGGCCGTTGCGGACGGTGGTTGCCAAGGGGAATGCGCTGTGCATCGTGCATGACGGGAAGGACCCTGACCGGGCGCTGGCGACCGATCTGCTGACGGTCCAGACGGCAACCGATTCGCTGGGGAAACCTTATCCGAAATTCATCATCGCTGATGGCAACGTGCGCGGGGCGCAGGGCGAACAGCGGTTTTCTTCGCGCCATCTGGATGTGACGCTGGCGCCGCCAGCGCCCAAGGCGGCGGGCGCGCAAGCCGGATTGGCACAGGCCGGCGGCGGGAACGCGAATCCCGCCGGTAAAACCAGCCAATTGCAAATGCTGCTGGCCACGGGGGATGTTGATCTCATCGGCGCTAATGGCGATCGCGCGCAGGGCGATACGCTCACCGTGGATCAGCGCAACGGACCCGGCGAGCAGTTCCTCACGCTGCTCGGCTCGCCGCGGGCCATCATCACCGGTCCCGATGGCGTGCTTCGCGCGGGGCATATCGAAGCCAAACCAAAGCAGCATTGGGCGCGGATTGTCGGGCCGGGGGTGATCGACGCCATCAGCGCGGCGCAGCCGGGGCAGAAGCCGCGGCCGATGCACGTGGAATGGAAGGACTCGGCGGAGATTACGCCTATTGCCGGGCACGATGATGAGAATCTGATTCATGTGCATGGAAATGTGTTGGCGGAGACGCACGGCACCAGCGAGGGAAAAGGCCCGACCAAGCTCACGCGCGACGAGGCGACTTCTGATAATGCGGAACTGGTCCTTTCGCCGGCGCCGGCGACTCCTACGGCAAAGGCGAAGCAGACGGCGACGACGGATGACAGCCTTGATTTGTTCAAGGGCAAGCAGATTCAGACGGCGACGCTGATCGATCATGCGGCGGTGACGTCAACGGTGCTGGCCGGCGACGAAACGCTGCTTAGCCGGGCGTTTATTACGGGGAATCGCATCCTCACGAATATGCCGCAGCAGACGATGAACGTGCCGGGACCGGGGCAGATGCTGCTGGAGGAGCATGAGAAACCCGGCGCGTCGGCGGCGAGCAGCGCCGGCCCGTCGCCAACGTCGGGGCGCGGGGCGACGGGGTTCTGGTGGACCAAGAGCTTTTCGTTTGACGACCATTCGCATCAGGCGGTCATTGATGGGTCGGTGATTATCAAGCACATCAACGATCCGAAAGCCGCCGCGGCTACGAAGCCTTCCGTGGGGGGGCGGTCAAAGCAGCAGGCGGCCGAACCGGCTAAGCCGGATTCGACGACGATTCTGGCGGATCACGTCGTCGCGGATTTTGAGCCGGCCCCGAGCCAGCCGGCGATGACAGCCGGACAGTTGCAGGACGCGCCGCTGACGTTGAAGCAGTTGACGGCCACGGGGAACGTGGAAATCCGCGCGGGGTCGGGGGCGTTGGCGGTCGGATCGACCGCGCCGCAAGGCAGCGGAGCGACGATTGATTGCTCGACGGCGATTTATGACAAAGTGAAGGAAGAGCTGACGGCCATTGGCACGCCGTCGGATCCGGTGCGCGTGTACAGCAATGTGGGTGCGCGGCAGGCGGCGTTTGGGCAGGTGGTGATTGACGCGCGGACGAATATGGTGAAGTCGGTGAGCGATTTCACGGGGGTGTCGCGTTAGGAGAATGCGATGAAGAAGAACTCATTTGACGGATTCACGGTGAGCGTCACGCTCGACGACGACGGTGATTGGCTCGCAACCCTTGTTGAGCTTCCCAATGTTTCCGCCTTCGCGGCAACCCCGCAAAAGGCGATAGAGGAACTCGGCGTTGCCTGGCGCGGAGTTAAGGAAAGCTACCGGAAACACGGCGAATCGGTGCCCGTCGCGCCGAGCCGGAAAAACTACAGCGGCCAATTCAATGTGCGTCTCGACCGGCGTCTGCACTGCGCCCTCGCCGTGGAGGCCGCCCAGGCGGGCGTATCGTTGAATGCTCTCGTGGCGACGAAGCTAGCCAAATCAACCGCCTGATCTCTGGGATCAGCGATTTCATTTCGTTATGGGTTTGCGAAGCGGCCCGATCCGGTTATTCTCCTGCAGGGCAATGAACGCTTAACCCATGTTGCAATCGCAGCACTCCTATCGCTGGTTCGTCACTGAAGACATCAACGGCTTTTTCGGCCTCATCTTTGACAACCTGACGGTTCTTTCTTTTCTCTCCGGCATTCTTGTTTTCGTCTTCAATTATCCGGCCGACATCGTATTCACGCGCATGTTTCCCGGGACGGCGCTGGGCGTTCTTATCGGGGATCTGATTTATACGTGGATGGCGTTTAATCTTGCGCGGCGCACGGGGAATCCCAATGTGACGGCGATGCCGCTGGGGCTGGATACGCCTTCCACGATCGGGCTGGCGCTGGTCGTGCTGGGGCCGGCGTTTGTGGATCTGAAGGCGCACGGATGGTCGGAGCGCGATGCGGCGATCATGACCTGGCATATCGGCACGGCCACCATGATCTACATGGGGATCACCAAGCTCTTCTTTTCATTTGTCGGCAACTGGGTGCAGCGCATCATCCCCAAGGCGGGATTGCTAGGCTCGCTGGCCGGCGTGGGCATGGGGCTGATCGCGATGACGCCGCTGGCGGATATATTCGGCATGCCGCTGGTGGGAGTGATCGCGCTGGGGTTGATTTTCTACACGCTGGTCGCGCGGCGGAAATTGCCGTTCAACATGCCCGGAGTGCTGGTGTCGGTGGTGGTGGGGACGGCGCTCTATTACGCGCTGGGGCCGCTGGGATGGGTGGGGGGAACGTACGCGCCGCCGGGGGCGGTGGAACTGCACTTTTCGGCGCCGGTGCCGACGCTTGGATTTGTCGCGGGGTTGCGGTTGGGGCTCAAATATTTGCCGTTGGCGATTCCATTTGCGTTTCTTACGGTGGTGGGGGGCATCAACGTCACGGAAAGCGCGCGGGTCGCGGGCGATGATTACAACACGCGGAACATTTTGCTCACCGAGGCGCTGGCGACGCTGGTGGCGGGACTGTGTGGCGGCGTGGCGCAGACGACGCCATACATAGGGCATCCGGCGTATAAGAACATGGGATCGAGGGCGGGATATACATTGCTCACCGGGTTGGTTGTGGGGATCGGGGGAATCTTTGGCGGCGTGTCCGCCATCATCGAGTTGATTCCCCGCGCCGTGCTGGCACCCATTCTCGTATTCGTCGCGCTGGATATTGTGGTTCAATCGTTTCACGCGGTTCCCAAGGCGCACGCGCCGGCGGTGGCGTTCGCGTTTTTTCCGACCCTCTGGCGATTCCTTTCCATTCAGCTTGGAAATACCGATTACGTCCCGGCCGATGTCTTCAACCGATTGCTGGTCCTGCCGGGGAAATCGCTGCCGCAATTGCAGGTGATTTTAGCGCTGGGGAATGGATTCATCGTGACGGGAATGCTATGGGCGGCATTCCTGGCCAAACTGATCGACGGAAGGTTGAGGAGTTCCGCCGCCTACCTCTTGGTGCTGGCGGCGTTTTCATTCTTTGGCATAGTCCATTCGGCATTGCCTGACGGAAGCATGTACCTTCCCTGGACGTTGGATGCCGCGGCGCGGCGCGTTCCGTATCAATTCGCGCTCGCGTACGCCGCGCTGGCGGTGATCTTTTTGCTGTTGAGCACCGGTAAGAATGGGTCGGACGAGAA
>JBEKYH010000253.1:0-7400 GCA_049511115.1 Tepidisphaeraceae bacterium
GACGTAATCCGCAAACACATTTCAACAGGAAGACCGCGGGCATTCTCGGACCATGAGTATTACGAACTGCGAAGCACCGTTGCCGCTGAATTCCAGCTGCACCCGAGTTCAGTCGTCGTGGTGGGCTCAACCCGCTTAGGCTTCAGCTTGAGTCCCGAACGTCGATATCAAATTGTCCAATCGGATTCGGATATAGACGTAGCAATCGTTTCGCAGGAGCGTTTTGACGACTATTGGGAGCGCGTCTTTTTACACTCCAAATCCGACCTGGCGTGGCCGACGCATAAATTCAGAGTCCGCCTGTTCAAGGGCTGGATCGACCCGAGATTCCTGCCAAGGACACCAGCATTTGAGGCCGCAGAGAAATGGGTCCAATTCTTCGATGGCCTGATGCGGTCCCGAAAATACGGGCGGCGTCGGATTACTGCCAGGCTTTACAGATCATGGGACCGACTTGAGGCGTATCAGGAGACCTCCGTCCTCGCTTGCAAGCTTTCGCCAAGGAGCAATTGATGGCTACGAGACATAACTCCATCGTGAGCAGTAAGCGGCTTGGGGACCTCCTTACTGATGTTGAGGAGAAGCGCCTAATCGTTCGACCACAATTCCAGCGACGACTAGTGTGGACCAACGTCGTAAAGGACGCGTTTCTTGACACTGTTCTCAATCAATACCCCTTCCCAGAGATTTTCGTCGCGGTCGGCGAGCTGGATGAGACAAAACTCAAGCGGAAGCAATGGCTTGTCGACGGCCAGCAACGGATTTCGACACTTCGCGAGTATGTCCTCGGCTCCGACAGCCTAATCTTGAAAAAAGTCAAACCATATGCACAGCTCTCCGCGGAGGAGAAACAGAGGTTCTCGGACTATCCGGTTGCGGTGCGCGATCTCGGAGCTGTAGATGAGCCAGAAATCAAGGAAATATTTTCCCGTATCAATTCCACGGATTACGCACTGAAAGCGATTGAACGCCTCAATGCAATGTACAGTGGGGCATTCAAGACCTTTTGCGAGAGGTTAACAAACCACAGATTTTTTCAGTCGCGCGGCGTGTTTTCCACCGCCGACTTTCGCCGAATGAGAGACCTCGATTTCTGTGTGATCCTCGTCGTCACACTTCTATCCACCTATTACCACCGCGACGAACAAAACCGCGAGTACCTCAGGCGATACAACGACGATTTTCCAGATGCAGAATCGATCCAAAGGCGATTGGACTCAGTCTTCGCTTTCCTAGACGGAGCTAATCTTGCAGCGTCGTCGCGCGCCTGGAAGAAGACTGATCTGCTCACCTTAATAGTGGAACTTGACGCCATATTAAATCGAAAGGGAAAAAACCTCGACGCGGAAGGCGTCGGTGCTCGACTAAATAAATTCTACAACGACGTGGACGCCCGATTTAAGCAGGGAAGCGACCAGCCCACACAACTACGAGAAATTGCCGAGCTCGATAAGTACCTCAAAGCGGCAACAAAGGCGACTAACGATAAATATGCTCGGGACGCACGCGCCGAGGTGATTAGTCGCGTGATCGCGCTGCCTTCCCCGCGCGCAAGGAAATAGTTTCTTTGCCGCGACTGCCCACTAGTCGCGACAATTCAGACGCCGCCGTGGCGCAGTACTCCGTGTTAAGCTCGATCCCGGTAGCCGACAGCCCCCGGCTCACGGCCACTTTTAGGACAGTGCAACTGCCGGCGAATGGATCGAGTACTGCGCCTCGTCGCATGCCGGAAGCGTCAAGGCATCGACCAACAAGCTCCGACGGGAACGCCGCCGGGTGCGTGCGCCCGGGAACCGATTTGGCATTGATCGTCCACACATCTTCTTCGTCCGCTGCCTCCAAGGGCAGCCTATTAAATCGGTAATGAATTGATTTTGTAAAAAGGAAGACAAACTCGTAGGTCCGCCATGGGCGATCTAGGACGTTCGCTTCCGGAAGTGGCCGGTCGCGCTGCCAGATTATTGGGGCGCGCAACGTCCAACCAGCGTCGATCATGCCGGTTGCAATACGCCAGGGCAGCCCAAGCAAAGATTTTTTGGGAAATCCCAGCCCAGCCGCGTCCACCGCCCGCAGCGGTTCCATCCTTCGCGCACGATGCTTAGAATCGCGACCGTGTGGTTTGCCCTTGCCCGAATAGTAGGTATCCCCTAAATTAAGAAAAAGAGTGCCATCCCGTCTAAGTACCCTTTTCACCGAAGTCATAGTTTCCACAATTGAATTAACGTACTCCGGCACCGACGGTTCCATTCCTATCTGCCCACTTACGCCGTAATCGCGCTGCCAGAAGTAAGGGGGCGACGTGATGACACATGAAAAGTGGTCGTCCGGCAGTCTCGCAATGACTCGGCGCGCATCGCCAGCAAGGATTTCCCATTTCGCCCTCGACTGTGGCGTAGATCGCCAAGTATCGTCGACTGTCGTGCTTTGTAGTCGCATTTCGATTAAACGCGTCGAGCGCCACGCCTTCCCGTCATCCAACTTGCGGAGGCGCCTGCAAAGGCCGGTGCTTAAACAATCTTCCCCGAATTCTCGTGCAGCTGCAATGTTAAGCCGCGTCAACCCTCCGCCTGGTAGCGTCTTAATCTGAAAAACTTCTAGGTCCTGCCGGGATCGTAAAATTCAGCAAAGCCAACGATCTCCCGTCCGCTATCGGATTCCACAATTGCCACAAACTTGAATTTATCCGTGCCATGAAATCCCATATGGCGCATCGCCCTCTTTTCCGCTTCCTGCTGCGTCTCGCATTCATCCTTCTCTCGCTTGCCGTTTACCTCGTAAATGAGAGTAACCATTCCAGAATCATACCACGCGCGCATAAAAAAGCCGCCCATTTCTGAGCAGCCTTCCAGGCATGGGCTAGAGCATGACTGCGTCGTACGGGTTTTCGATGGTCCAAAGCTCGGTGATGACGCCAGCGGCCATCGCGGGCGTCACGCGTAGCGTGCGACGAGGAAACTGAAGGTGATACCAGCCAGCAGTATTTCGCCTTAATTCCGCCGCCCCCCCCCTCCTGAGGCGAACAACCCGGCCGGTCGAAAGTCGAAAGTCGAAACGCGAAAAACAATGCCTCGTCCTGACCTCTTTCACATTCTCACCCTGTCACCCCCTGACTTTGTCACCTTGTCACCCCCTCTCCCCCGTCCGTCTCTCAGCCCTCAGTCCTCAGTCCTCGTCCCTATCTCTTTCCCTCGCTCCCGATACTCCGCCAGCCGATAATGCAGCGTCCGCCGGCTGATCCCCAGCTCCTCCGCCGCCGCCGTTTTATTGCCATCATGCCGGCGCAGCGCCGCGAGAATCTGCCGATACTCCGCCTCCGCGAGCGTCGTCGCTTTCGCCGCCGGCGTTTCAGCGGGAGCCGCCGCCTGCTGCGCCGCTCCCTCGCGCCTTCGCCGCGCTCGCTCCAGCGCCAACTCAATATCCCGCAGATGGCACGGCTTGCTCAAAAACTCCGCCACATCCAATCGAATCGCCTGCTGCGCCGCCGCGAGATCGCCAAACCCGGTGAGCACAATCACCTGCACATTCGCCCCCTCGCGGCGTAGCTGCTCAAACAACTCCATCCCCCCCATCCCCGGCAGATTCAAATCGAGTATCACAATATCCGGCGTCTGCGCCTGTATCATCCGCAGCGCCTCCTCCGCCGTCGCCGCGGCCCGCGCGGGGTACCCCATTTCCGGCACCACCTCCATCAGCAGCTCGCGCATGCGCGCCTCATCCTCGACAATCAACACCCGCAGCGCGCGATGAACCAGTTCAGGCGCGATCGCCATGCGCCACCTCCCCCGCCCCCAGCCCCTCCGCCACTCGACTCAGCTCGCCCACCTCCGCCGGCAACCGCACCACAAATCGGCTCCCCGCCCCCACCCCCGCGCTATGCGCCTCGATCCGCCCCCCATGCTCCGCGATAATCGCATGCGCAATCGAAAGCCCCAGCCCCGTCCCCGGCCGCTCACCTTTCTTCTTGCTGAAAAACGGCTCAAACACACGCGCAAGCGTATCCGCATTCATCCCCGCCCCATTATCGCTCACCGTTAATTCAATCTCTCCCCCATCACGCCGAACGCGCAATTGCACCTGTCCCGTTTCCGGCGGCGCTGCCTCCAGCGCATTGATGACCAGATTCAACACCGTCTGCCGCAATTCGCCCTCGTTGCCGACGACGCTTAAATCGCTGTCGATATCCGCCTCGAGCGTGAGCCGCCGGTCGGAGAACCGCGCCAGCCCGCCGACGGATGCCATCACATCCTGCGCCACCCGCGCCAGCGCCAGCGGCCGCCGCGCCGATTCCCCCGGCCGCGCCAGCATCAACAGATGATCGGTGATCTGCTTACATCGAAACGCCTGATCGCACATGATCTGGATCGCCTGCCGCGCGCTCGCCGCGTCCCCCCGCGAAGCTTCCGTCGAATCCTCCAGCCCCTCCAGCCGCCGCAGCGCCCGCTCTCCGTAGCCGGCAATAATCGCCAGCGGATTATTAATCTCATGCGCCACCCCCGCCGCGAGATACCCCACGCTGGCCAACCGCTCCGACTGCACCAGCTCGCGGCTCTTGGCCTGCACGCGTTGCTCCAAATCCGCCTGCACCGCCTGCAACTCCCCCGCCATGCGATTAAACTCCGCCGCCAGCAAGCGAAACTCCCCGTCCCCATCAACGGGAGCGCGATCACTCAATTGCCCGCTCGCGATGCGCTGCACCGTCCGCTGCAATTGCCCCAGCGGCGTCATGATCGCCCGGTATTGCCGCAGGCCGACGCCAATCGCAAACAGCGTCGTCAGCGCCCCCAGCGCCACCACCGCCCCGACCGTCCATTCATGCTCACGATCCGCCGACGCCTGCCGCGCCGCGATGGTCTGTCGAGTGGCCGACGATAAATCGGACAACTCCGCATAAACCGGTTCGAGCACCTGCGCATCGCTCGCCAGATTCGTCTGCAACCTCTGGGCCGCCGCGCTCAGCGCCGCCGACAACTTCGCCGCCGCGCCGTCGTCGGCAAACGCAATGTCATACAACGTCCGCGCCGCTTGAATCTCCTCCAGCGCCCGCCCCCCTTGCGGCGGCGACTCCTCCAGCGCCGACTTGGCCACCGCGACATGCGCCCCAAGAGTATAAATCTGCCGAAGCTGCTCATTGGCCGCCAGCGCCACCCCAAAATCCTGATGCAACCCGACGACCCCAACCACCGCCGCCGCCGCGGTGAGAATCACCGCCGCGATCATGCAAGCCATCTGAATGCAGAGCCTTCGCTTAAGGGTCATAACACGCTCAGAATACCGCGCCGCGGGCAGCTTTTGCACACTTTTCCGCGAAAACCGCAACTTCGCTATGTTGCGACAGTGATGTACTCGCCCCCGCGCCTTCCCCCTCCCCTCCTACCCCCTCTCCATGTACTCAGGGAGAGGGCCGGGGTGAGGGTTGGGCCGCCGACAACTTCCTTCTCGCCAGATGTTCATCGCCCGCCATTCAGTCACGTAGGGTCCGCACCGCGGACCGCTTCTTCGCCCCAACCCAAGCAGGTCCGCAGCGCGGACCCTACCAGATCAGCCTGCCCTGAGCCCCGCCGAAGGGCCTGCCCTGAGCCGCGTCGAAGGGCCTTCACTCTCGTCGAACTCCTCGTCGTCATCGGCATCATCGGCCTCCTCATCGGCATCCTCCTCCCCGCCCTCAATCGCGCCCGCGAGCAGGCCAACAGCATCAAATGCCTCTCCAACATCCGCGTCATCTCCCAGGGTCTCTTCAATTACACCGCCGACAACCGCGGCTGGGTCATCCCCTCCTTCAACCTCCCGCGCATCCCCGGCTCGGCCACCAATTACACCTCCATCGGCCCGGCCCAGGCCATGGACGGCTGGCCCGCCATTCTCGACCGCGACGGCTATTGCCGCAGCGCCGACACCAGCACCAACACCACCTTCTATTGCCCCGACACGTTCGATATCTACGGCATGCAGAACGGCCAGACCGGAACCAACCCCTACCTCCCCCGCGGCTATGTCGAGTGGCCCATGAGCTTCGCCGGCAACAACGGCGGCGGCGACAGCGACATGCAAATCCCCCTCACCATCCCCCTCCAGGGCTTCAATAAAATCATCCGCTGCAGCTATTGGATCAACGCCTACAACCCCATCGGCCCGCCCTCATCCCCCCTGCCCAACCTCAAAACCGCCGACGTCTTCTACACCTCCTCCTACGGCTGGGGTCCCGACATCAACGGCGCCTATATCCAGCTCCACAACACCAGCGGCATCACCCATTCCTCCCGCATGGTCGTCATCGCCGATGGCGTATACATGGGCCGCCAGGGCTCGACGCAGCTAGGCCAATCCAACCTCCGCGTCGGCTACCGCCACCCCGGTCCCACCGGCCCCAACACCTCCGCCAACGTAGGCTTCGCCGACGGCCACGCCGAATCCATCGACGGCCGCTACTTCCCCCAAAGCAAATCCACGAGCAACCCCAACGCCGCCACCGAAAACCTCACTGGGCCGACGATTTATGCGAACCCGGAGAGTGTATTTGGGGGGTGAGGGGGGGGTACGGCCTATACGCTGGCCGGCCAGACCGGCGGTATTACAATAGTTCCGGCGGGATAAGTCGCGATTAGGCGTTTGTACGGCCTTCTCAGCAGGGTTATTGGCTGGTATACCGTTCCCGGCAACGTAGGCTACCTAAGATTGAGCGTGGATCTTGGAGCAAGCGACGATGCCGCCTAGGTTGAAAACGATTGAATATTCATCTCGAACATGTTCGAAGTTTTAAACAAGGTCGCTCGGTACCGATTCGACCACTTACACTTTTGGTCGGACAAAATAGCTCCGGCAAGTCCACGTTTCTTGCAGTAGTCAATGCCATCTTGGACTCGGGCCGGTTTCCACTCAATCCTGGGTTTAACGAGGCCCCGTTTAACCTTGGAACATTCGATACGATTGCCACTTATCGAGGCGGAAAATACGGACGAGACGATACTTTCTCGGTTGGCTTTTCGATTGAAAGCGACAAAGAGCGGTTGAAACGGGAGGTAATCGCAACATATAACAACGTCCATGGCAACCCGGCGCTGAGCGAACTGCGCGTGATTGGCTCGGGCAGATCGCTCAACATGAAACGAAACGGCGAGTATTTCGAAAGTGAGACCACCTCAGCCCCGAACGGCAGGCGACACAAGCGGATTCAACTGAAGATTCCGGCGCGAATGCTGTCCCACGCACGGGGGGAATTCCCATTTACCCCGTTTCAGCTTGCGGAGGAGTCACCAGAAGCTTACGAGACCAGTTGGCGCCTAATAGACAAGCAAGCCTTCTATGCTCTTGAGTCATTGTTTGCCGCGCGAGCTCCATACTCGGGAACACTCCCGGTTGCGCCGATACGCTCCAAGCCAAAACGTACTTACGCTGAGATCGAG
>JBEKYH010000254.1:0-10638 GCA_049511115.1 Tepidisphaeraceae bacterium
GGCCACCTTCAAATCCAACTTCTCAATAGCCACCACCCCCGTGTCGAAGACACGCCGCAGCCCCAGCAATTCGACACCCACGCCGTCCTTCATGCGGGGGCATTGTAGCCATGATCCTCGCCGCGTCTTCATTGCGCAACATTGCGCGGGTGTTAAAGCAGGCTAAAATTCGTGCAGCTTTACGAAAACAATTGAATAATGGATTCGACATGACGGTGCCCTTCCAAATCCTCTATGTCTGCCTGTTTTGCATGTTTACGGCGATGACCTGGATGGGGTCACGGCGGTATGGTTGGCTGGGCATGGTAGGCGTCCACATTTTGATCCTGTTTCTCTATATGTTAATCGTCCCATTGGCGTTGGCGGCCGCTGGAGGTTACGAATACGATGGAGTTCTCTCCGTAGTTGGCCTGGTACTGCAAGTGTTCTTAGTAAATTGCCTACTCTTGCCCGTGGCACTGGCAGCGATCTGGAAGCGGCGGCGGGCGATTATGCGTCGGCAGGCCGAAGGGCCGCCCTGAATTCCTCCGCATTTTCTTCCTCCGCGCCTCCGTGCCTCAGCGTTCATTCCTCCCCCCGCAACCCAAGACCTCCTCTTTCGCCAAACTCGCGCCAAAACCGGCAAATGCGCGCTTGACACGCCTCGTTATCCCAGTAGACTTCCCCGTCTCGCGCCGCTTAAGCTGAAAATTCGCGGCGCGTCTTTATAGGCAGACTCATGAGCACGTATTTAGCTAAACCGGGCGAAGTTCAAGGCAACTGGCATATCGTCGATGCCACGGGATTGGTTCTGGGCCGTCTGGCGGCGAAAGTCGCCATGATCCTTCAGGGCAAAAATAAGCCGACCTACACGCCTTTCGTGGATACCGGCGATTTTGTGATCATCCTCAACGCGGAAAAGGTGCGCGTCACCGGCAAGAAGGCCGACGTGATCGAATACCAGACCTATTCCAAGTATCCCAGCGGCCAGCATGTCTATTCGTACAAGACGATGAAGGAACTTCATCCCGAAAAGGTGATTGAAGTCGCCGTTCGGCGCATGCTGCCCAAGAGCAAGCTGAGCCGCACCTTCCTGAGCAAGCTCAAGGTCTACAAGGGGAGCGCTCATCCCCATGCGGCGCAGCAACCCAAGGAACTGAAACTGGTCCTTTGATTTTTTTTCGCCCTGCGAGTGAATTGCCATGACTGAAACCAACGCTCCGGCTCCTGAATCTCAAACACCTGCCGCTCCCGTCGCGGAGGCGCCGCCCCCAGCCGCCACTCCCACAGTGGCTCCCACGATTGCCGCCCCCACTGAGCCGCAAGGCAAGCGCACCTTCATCTGGGGCGTCGGCCGCCGCAAGTCAGCAGTGGCTCGCGTTCGCCTGGCCCTGGGTACGGGCAAGATCGAAGTGAACGGCCGCACCCTCAACGAATATTTCACCGCCGAAAAGGACCGCAAGGCCATCTTTGGCCCGCTCGAGGTCACCAACACCGGCGGGCGCATGGACGTGCTGGTCAACACCCGCGGCGGCGGCCCCACCGGCCAGACCGGCGCTATCGTCATGGGTCTGGGCCGCGCGCTAGCCAAGTATGATGTCGCCCTGGAAGTTCCGCTTCGCAACTCCGGCTTCCTGACCCGCGACAGTCGCATGAAGGAACGCAAGAAGTACGGCCAGCGCGGTGCTCGCCGGCGCTTCCAGTTCTCCAAGCGATAAACGCGGCTCGTTCGCCGACGGTGCCTTTCCTATGGAACACCAGGACGCCGAGATGTCCGATATCATCGTCGTCCTGGATGAGTGCAACTGCACCCTGGACGCGCTGGTCCTCCGCCTTAAATCCGCCGGCATGTGCGTCGAAACGACCGACAGCGATAACGGCGTCGTCGAAGGTTGCGTTCTCTCGAATCAGCTCAAAGCCCTGGAACAAATCCCCGGCGTGAAATGCGTCCGTGACGTTTTCAACTACGTAGCCGATTTCCCCGTCGGCGATCCGCGCAACACCGACGACGACGAGCGCTGCGATGAGCACATCCCGCGTTAATTGGGCGCTGCAGTTCCGAAAATATTATCGCCAGATAAGAAACTCATAAGCCGCCCCAACGGGGCGGACGAATGTAGCCACGGGTGGAGCGAAGCGCAACCCGTGGAAACAATTCGAAAGACGCGCCCGCCCCGGCAGGGGCGGCGGAAGATCGGAGGCGGCAGTCGGAGCTGAAGGGGACAACACTTCCTTCGCCCGCTTCGGGGCGAAAAATCTTCGCTCCGTTCCACGGGTTACGCTGCGCTTCACCCGCGGCTACAGCCCATTGCCCCTCCCAGGGCAAAAAACTACGGCTATCTCATTCTCCCGGATTGGCTGGTAGACCCCGCGCCGCTTCAGCGCCGGCCTGAGTTTTTATCGCCGCCACCAATCCATCAATATTAAACGTCTGGGCCTGCACCGTCGGCTCAAATCCCATTTCGCGCAGCGCCGCGGTCGTAATCGGCCCGATGCTGGCGAGCTTAACTCCCGCCAGGCGAGCGCGGGCGTCGTTACCCAGTAGCTTCATGAAGTTCCGCGCCGACGCCCCACTCGCAAACGTGATCCACGTAACGCCGCCTGATTCCAATGCGGCCGTCAATCCCGGCGGCAGCGAAGCCGCCGACTTTGTCTCATAAATCGCCACGTCCTCAACGGCCCCCGCTCCGGCGCCGCGAAGTTTGTCCGCCAGCACCGGCCGCGCGATGTCCGCCCGCAACAGCATAAAACGCTTACCTCTAACTTCTCCGGCCGCGATCAATTCATCCGCCAGCGCTTCGGCGACGAACTGCCGCGGGCACAGATCGACGCGCAAAAACAATTCATCGCGCACCGCCGCGCTGGTCGCGTCGCCAATGGCCGCCACGCGCGCCGACCCGAACGCGCGGCTATCCAGACCGATCTCCAGCAACCGGCGCTTGGCATACCGCACGCCGTTGGCGCTGGTGAACACAATCCAGTCATATTTCCCCGCCAAGCGCAACGCCTCGTCAACCGCGTTCCAATCCGCCGGCGGCGCAAGCTCAATGGTCGGCGCTTCAATGACCGCGGCCCCCAGCACCGCGAGTTTATGGGTCAAGTCACTCGCCTGCTGCCGCGTGCGCGTGACCACGACCGTCTGGCCGAACATCGGCCGCGTTTCAAACCAGTTCATAATCGGCCGCAAACTGACTACTTGCCCGACAATCGTGATGGCCGGCGCCCCCAGCCCCGCCGCGGCGATTTTCTCCGGCAAATCCGCCAGCGTCGCGACCACCGTTCGCTGCCGCGGCGTCGTGCCCCACTGGATCGTTGCGGCCGGCGTGGAGGGATCCTTCCCATTGGCGATCAGCCGGTCGCGGATATTCTCCAGCGCCTTCACGCCCATATAAAATGCCACGCACGGCAGGCGGGCCACCGTCGCCCAGTCGATGCCGCTCTCCTTCCCCTCCTGCTCGTGGCCGGTGATCAGCGTGAAACTGGTGTTGAAATCGCGGTGGGTGACCGGGATTCCCGCATAGGCGCTGGCGGCAATCGCCGCGGTAATTCCCGGAACAATTTCAAACGTGATTCCCGCTTCGCGCAGCGCTTGGCACTCCTCGCCGCCGCGTCCAAATACAAACGGATCGCCCCCTTTCAGCCGCGCCACGCGATGCCCAGCCTTGGCCTGCTCCACCAGTAGCGCATTGATCTGATCCTGCGTGAGCGTGTGGGCTGAAGACTGCTTGCCCACGTAGATCGGCTTGGCCTGCGGACAATGATTCAGTAGTTGCGGGTTGGCTAAGTGATCATAAATAACTACGTCCGCCAATGCCAGCGCTTCCGCCCCGCGCACGGTTATCAGACCCGGGTCACCCGGCCCCGCCCCGATCAATGACACGAAACCCACTCCCTTATCGGACATCGTTGTTGACATTACGCACCTAGCCTGCCCGCTTGCGCGACAATGTCAAGTTGCCCCACCGACTTATTGGCAAGTCAGGTAATCTTTTCCGGCTGTGTCGCCGATGAATTAAGCATGGTTGCACTTATCAAGATGCCTCGATTAACGGAATTCCCTGACGCGACATCAGAAATTTCCACTGATGATCGGCGCATGTTTGAACGCAAGCCAGCCCAGGGACAGGCCATGGGCCACCGTCTCGACCACACCATTTCCGCGCGGCAGAATCCGCGGTTGGATCTCAACCTGCGCGATCTCTCCGCCGGGGGTCTCGCCGCCGTCGCCGCCGCGCCGCTGGAAGAGGGAGAGCTGGTCAGCGTCGTATTCCCCTCGCGCGGACTGCGCATGGGTTGGGATGCGTGCGGCCGCGTCATTCGCTGCCAGGCCGGCCCGTATGGGTATGACGTGGCCATCGAATTCGATCAGCGCCGCGCCGCCTGAGCAATTCGCGAAGTTCGATCATTTCACTTCCTGCCAGTTCTTCCCCCACCCAACGTCCACGCGAAGGGGAACCGCCAATTTCATGGCCCCCACCATTTCCTGGCGGACCATCTCCGCTTCTTCCTTCACTAAATCCGACGGCGTCTCAAAGACCAGTTCATCGTGCACCTGCAGGAGCATCTTGCTCGGATGATTCTCCGCCTTCAGCCGGCGGTGCACATTCAGCATGGCCCGCTTGATCAGATCAGCCGCCGACCCCTGCACGACGCTGTTGATCGCCTGCCGCTCCCCCTGGTTGCGGAGATTCAGCACGCCGCTGCTGATGTCCGGAATCGGCCGCCGCCGTCCGAGAATGGTCTCCACGTATCCCTTGGCCTGCGCATCCATGACGCACTTCTGGAAAAACTTCGCGATCGACGGAAACCGCTGGTGATACGCCTTAATCAATGCATCCGCGGATTGCACAGTCAGCCCCTCAATTCGCCACGACAGGCCATAGGCGCTGACGCCATAGATTATGCCAAAGTTAATCACCTTCGCCTGGGCGCGCTGGTCTTTGGTCACATCCTCAAGCCGCACGCCGAAAACTTCCGCCGCGACGGCGCGATGAACATCCTCATCGTTCTCAAACGCCCGCATCAGCGCCGGCTCACGCGTGAAATGCGCCAGCAGCCGCAATTCAATCTGGCTGTAATCCGCCGTGAGCAAAACATTCCGCTCGCGATCGCCCGGCACAAACGCCAGCCGGATGCGCCGCCCCTCGTCGCTGCGAATGGGAATGTTCTGCAAATTCGGTTCGCTGCAACTCAGCCGCCCCGTCTCCGCGCCGATCTGGTTGAAACTCGCATGAATGCGCCCCGTCGCCGGATTGACGTAGTCCGTCAACTTGTCGAGGTAGGTGTTTTTCAGTTTCACCAACGCGCGATAGTCCTGCACCAATTTCGGCGCCGGGTGTAAATGGGAAATTTTATCCAGCGCCTCAACGTCCGTGCTCGGCCCCGTCTTATTGCGCTTGGGGACCGGCAGCTTCAGCCGCTGATAAAGAATCTCCGCCAGTTGCTTCGGCGAATCGCAGTTAAACTCCACTCCCGCGGCCTCGCAGATCTTTTGGCGCAATTCCTCCACGCGCTCCCCAAGGACCATGCTCTGCTCGCGCAGGATCGAGGGATCAACGGCAATTCCGTTAAACTCCATCTCCGACAGCACCTCAATCAGCGGCGTTTCCAGGTCGTCGGCCAGTGCCAAAAGCTGCGGAACCTCCCTCAGTTTGCCCTCGAACATCTCCGCCAGCCGCCAGGCGATGTCGGCATCCTCGGCGGCGTACGTGCCGACCTTTTCAATATCCACCTGGGCCATCGAAATGGAATGGACGCCCTTGCCGATCAGGTCGGACGTGGGAATCTTCCTGAATTGCAGCAGATCAAGGGCCAGCCGGTCGATCCCGTATTGCATCCGCCCCGCATCGAGCAAAAACGCCGCGATCATGCTGTCCAGCGCCACGCCGCGCACCTCAATCCCCGCCTGGCGCATCACGGAAATGTCGTATTTAATGTTGTGCCCGACTTTTTTGATATTCGCGTCTTCCAGGATCGGCTTGATTAACCGCAGCACTTCTTCAGGTGCCAGATGAACTGAACCCGTCGGCCCGCGCACAGGAACATAAAACCCCCGGCGCGGCTGCCAACTGAAACTCATCCCCACCAATTTCGACGCCCGCGCCCCCAGCGCGTCGGTCTCGGTGTCAAACGCAAAACGCCCCTGCCGCTTCAATTCCGCCAGAAAATCAGCGAATTCCGCATGACTTCGCACGATCGTGTACGAGCAATCCGCCGCCGTCTCATAGTGAATTTCTTGCGTCGTCGTGGAGGGCGCTGACCCAAACAATTGCTCATCAAACCGCTCGCCGGCGGCTGGCTTCACCGTATTCGCCGCGGCTGCCGACGCTTCATTCGCCAGCGCTTCGCGCCGCTGCAACAGGGCATGAAATCCCAGATTCACCAGATGCGGCCGCAGCGCCTTATCCAGAACCCCATTGAACTTGCACGCCTGCGGGTCCCAGTTCATCACCAGATCTCGCCGCAACGTCACCAGTTTGCGGCTCTGCTCCAGCAGATGCTGGTTTTCTGTGAGATTGCGCTTTACGGCGGGTTTCAATTCATCCAGATGCGCCAGAACCCCGGCCACCGATCCATATTGTCCAATCAGCTTGGCCGCGGTTTTCTCGCCGATCCCGGGAATCCCCGGCACGTTGTCCGTGGCATCGCCGATGAGGGTCTGAATCTCAATCGCCTGCGCCGGGGTGTATCCGAATTTCGACTGAATCGCCGCCGCGTCGGTGAACACGTCGGCGTAGATGTCGTACATCCGCGTGTGATCATCCACGAGCTGCCGCAGGTCTTTGTCGTTGGAGACGATGATCGTGTCGAAATCCCCGCCTTTAAGCTGCTGAGCCATCGTCGCGATCACATCGTCCGCCTCATGCCCGGGCAGATGAAAAATCGGTATCCCCAGGTCGCGCACGATCTGCAGAATCCGCTGCTCCTGCGGCTTAAAATCCGCCGGCGGCGACTGCCGATTGGCCTTGTAATTGGGATCAATCTGCCGCCGCTCCAATTCCTCATCCGACCCGTCGATGGTCATTGCCAGGTAATCCGGCTTGCGATCTTCGATCAGCTTGAGCAGCCGCTGGAGAAAAACGTACGTCGCCTTGGTCGGCTCTCCCGAGGGGCTGGTCAGATCGCGAAACGGCGCGAAGTACGCGCGATAAATCTGGGCATGGCCGTCGATGATGTAAAAGGTCTTGGGCACGAGCTGCAACAATCTTAACAGCCTGTGGCAAAAGTCCCGCGCGGTCAGGCGAAGTGGATTTCGGCCGCGGGCGAGGCGTGACGACGAGTCGTATTCGTAAGGATATACGGCGAGGAGGAGCAACGCAGCACGCGGCCGAAAGACACGAGCATGACCCGCGCGACTTTTGCCACAGGCTGTAAACGGACCAATGGGACAAACGCCCGCCTCACTTGACCCGCAGACGCTCCTGGCGGCCTACGCGCAAGGCGCGTTTCCCATGGCCGATCGCGACGGGCGGATTTCCTGGTACACGGCCGACCCGCGCGGCGTCCTGCCCCTGGAATCCTTCCATGTCCCGCGCACACTGCGGCAGGTGGTGCGCAAGCCCCCCGAGAGCGGCGGATTTCTCGTGCGCATCGATCACGACTTCGAGGCCGCCATGCGCGGCTGCATGGAAGCCCGCTCCGACGGTACCTGGATCAATGAAGACTTGATCGCCGCCTACGTGCGCCTGCATCGACTGGGGTTCGCGCATAGTGTCGAGTGCTACCGCGACGGCCAACTCGCCGGCGGTCTCTACGGCGTGAGCCTCGGCGGCGCGTTCTTCGGCGAAAGCATGTTTCATCGCGTCAAGGACGCCAGCAAAGTGGCCCTCGTTCACCTCGTGGATCGCCTCTCACGCCGCGATTATGAATTGCTCGATACCCAGGCCGTCACCGAACATCTCCGCCGCTTCGGATGCGTCGAGATTCCCGCCGCCCAATACCTGGCCAAGCTACAATCGGCCATTCGCCTCACCAGAACCTTCGCGTAGCATCCTGCTTCCTCTCCCTGTACGCAGGGAGAGGATTGAGGTGAGGGTTCTTCGGACGTGCCAATGTGTGGCGCCGAACAAAAAAACCGCGGCCCTCACCCTAACTCTCTCCCTGCCTACGGGGAGAGGGGACCAGAGGCTTATTTCTCCGGCTCAATCGTGACTGTCAGCCCCTTGCTCGTAAATTGATCCTTGTACAGTTCCGCCAGTTCCTGGTGCGTGGTCAGCAGCAGCGCGACGCCCGTCTTGTGCGCCTCCAGCGTGCGCAGCACGGCCTCTTCCTTTTGCAGGCGCGTCAACTCCATGATGGTGACTACGACGAACATCATGTCATTTTTGTCGTCGTTATGAAGCAACACCCGCCATTGCGGCATCAACCCCGGGGGACGTTTCTTGGGGCTGGGCTTTTTCTTTTCTTTTTCCTTGGGCTTTGCCGGCGGCGCGGCCGTTGCCGTTCCGGCGCCACCTTCATCACTCTTTTCCTTTTCTGACTCTGCCATGCCCTTTGAACTCCTCAAATACGTTCCTTCGATTATACTGATCGGCCAACCAACCCGCATCCGCGCCTTTCCGGGCGAGGATAAATTCTCTCTGCGCAAAGGTTTTGTCAGGTGGATTCTATGCCGGAATCGGATCGGTTCATTATCGGCGCCATGAGCGGCACCAGCATCGACGGCGTCGATGTGGCCCTCGTTCGCGTCAGCGGGCGCGGCCCGGAGATGCGCGCCGCGCTAATTGCCACACACCATCGCCCTTACGATCCCCTCTTGCGCCGCGCCATCGTTGATTTACGCACCACTGGCGCCGGCACACTGCCCGATGTCGCCTGGATTAACCGCGAAGTTTCCCTCTTTCACGCCGCGGCCGTCAACGAATTGCTCATCTCCGGTTCGATGTCCGCAGCCAACGTCGCGGCAATCGCGGCTCACGGCCAGACCGTCTTTCACGATCCCCCCAACACCCTACAATGGCTCGACCCCGCCCTGATCGCCTCGGAAACCGGCTGCTGCGTAGTCAGCGATTTTCGCCGCGCCGATTGCGCCGCCGGCGGCCAGGGCGCGCCGCTGGTTCCGTTCGCCGATTACTGCCTGTTTCGCCACCGCGAAAAAAACCGCGTTCTCTTGAATATCGGCGGCATTGCCAATGTGACTTTTCTGCCGGCCGGAGCCGCACTCGATCAACTCATCGCCTTCGACACCGGTCCGGGCAACTGCATCAGCGATCATCTCGTGCGGCTGTACGATCCGTCCGGATGCGGCTACGACGATGGCGGCCAGCGAGCCCACTCCGGCATGCCGATTTATCCCCTCGTAAACGCCATACTGGCCAATCCGTATTTCTCGCAGCCGCCGCCCAAAAGCACCGACGGCCCGGCCATGATCAAACTCTTCACCGACTCCCTCGCTGAACTCGGCCGGCGCTATCCGCCGGAATATCTGCTGCGAACCGCCTGTCTCGTGACGGCCGACACCATCCTCCAGGCCATTCGCCAATTCCTCTCCCCCTTTCCCGACGAGATCATCGTCAGCGGCGGCGGTGTGCGAAACCAGACGCTCATGTCGCTGCTAAAACAGCCGCTGGGAGAATGCGCCGTGATGACCACCGACGACCTGGGCGTGCCCGCCGGCGCCAAGGAGGCCATTGCGTTCGCCCTGCTCGGAGCGGCCACGCTGGATAACCTCCCATCCAATGTTCCATCGGCCACCGGTGCGCGGCGGCCAGTCGTCCTTGGTTCGATCACGCCCAAACCGTGATATGCTGTGCGCCACGGATGACGCTCAAATCCAACCGCCACAGAGTGAATCACCGATGGAAGATCGCTCCCAACTTCTCACCGAGCAGCGCTTGCCCGAGTCAATGGCCCTGGATGCCATGAGCACGCTGGAGGCAATCGAACTGATGAATCGCGCCGACGCGGCAGCAGTGTCGGCTGTCGCCGCAGAACGGCGCGCCGTGGCCCGGGCCATTGAATTAGTGACTGATTCCCTCCGGCGCGGCGGCCGATTGGTTTACTTCGGCGCCGGCACCAGCGGCCGCCTCGGCGTGCTGGACGCCGCCGAATGCCCCCCCACTTTTCGCAGCGATCCGCGCCAAATCCGCGCGGTCATCGCCGGCGGCGACGGCGCCATGTTCAAGGCCGTCGAGGGCGCCGAGGACAGCGAAGCCGGCGGCGAAAAAGCCGTGGACGACTTGGAATTAGCCGCAAACGATGTCGCCATGGGCATCGCCGCCGGCGGCACCACGCCCTTCGTGCGCGGCGTCCTTCGCAAAGCGCGCCAGCGCGGCGCGGCAACGATCTTCCTCTGCTGCGTGCAACCCGTCGAGGGTGAGCCGCCGGCCGATGTGGTCATTCGCCCCCTCACCGGCCCCGAAGTGCTCACCGGCTCCACGCGCCTCAAGGCCGGCACCGCCACCAAGCTGGTGTTGAATCAGATCACCACCCTATCCATGGTTCGCCTGGGCAAAGTGCACGAAAACCTGATGGTGGACCTGCGGGCGACCAATGAAAAACTCTGGGATCGGGGAGCGAGAATCGTTGCAATATTGACCGGCCTGGATCGCGCACAATCGCTCGAATTGCTGAAGAAAGCCGACGGACAGGTCAAAGTCGCCGGGGTGATGGGAATGCGCGATCTGGGGGCGGCGGATGCAGCAGAGTTGCTGCGAAAAA
>JBEKYH010000255.1:0-7335 GCA_049511115.1 Tepidisphaeraceae bacterium
TGGGAGGAGTTGTATCGACGCTGGCGGCGATTGACACGCCGGTATTGCCAAGGCTTGGCGTAAACGAGAAACTTCCGCCGCCTTGCGTAGTCGTGGCGCTGAAGGAGCCGCCTTCACCGGGATAAGTGATGATGTTGAAATTGTCGCCGTTGGACGGCGTGTAAGTGTTGAGGATCACGGTATCGAGCGTTCCGCCGAGGGTCGCGACATCGGTCGAATTCAGCGTGCCGTAATCCCCGGTGGCGGTGCCGCCGACCTGCACAGTGAGCGTGCCGCCGCTGGTCTGGGTATAGCCGCCCATGACGTCGAAGGTGCTGCCTTGGCCGATGTCCAGATCGCCGTCATTGATGAAATCGCCAGCGGTGGTGTAATCGGCGCCGTTCTCGATGGTCATATCGCCGGAGTTGCGGTTCAGGTTGGAAATACCGGTGATGTTCGAGCCGACGCCATTGACAATGAGCGTGCCCTGATTGGCGGTGACCGAATCGCCCGCCGGGAAGGACGGCAAATTCAATGTGGCGCCGTTGACGGCGGCAAAAGTCCCGCCGGTGATGGTCAGGTTGCTGTCAGGGACCGGCATACCGGCGAGGGTGCCATCGGTGTTGGAATAAGTGGGGACCTGGATCTGCGTCAGCGTGGTGGAGGTCAGGGAGAGTTGACCGGAACCGGCTTGGATGGTGCCGTTATTGATAAGCGCGGGAGAGACAGTGGAGTCGCCGGTTCCGCCGGTCTTCTCGAAGAGTCCACCGGTCTCGTTGACGAGGGTGCCGGCAAAGGCGCCGAGGAATTCGGTCGACACGAGGTTGGCATCGCCGGTGATGTCGTAGGTGCCGAAATTGTCGATGGCCGAGACTTCATTAAAGGTGAGCGTGCCGGAACTCTGGTTGATCGTTCCCAGGTTCTCAAGAGTGCCGAAAATCTGGCCCGAAGCATCGAGGGTAAGCGTGCCGGAGAGGTTCATGACACCGCTGGCGGCGTTGATGACTTTGCTTTGCTGAAGGTTGATGGCGCCGCCGGTCCAGGTGGTTGTGCCGACGAGGGTGAGTGTGCCGCTGCCGACGGCGATGGTTCCGATGGTGCCGCCGATATCGAGCGAGCCGTTGACGGTGGAAGGATCGGCTCCGAGGTTGAGCGTTCCGCCGCTGACGACTTCCAACGTCGAACCGGTGGCGGTGGTGACGCTGTCAGCGGATTCGGTATCGGAAACGGTCACATCCGCGCCGGTGGGAATGGTGACGTCGTCAGTGCCATCGGGAACGGCGTTGGTGCTCCAATTGGCGGCGACGTTCCAGTTGCCGGTGGTCCCGGTCCAGGTCACCGGCGTTCCGGTCAGCAGGAACCTTGATTCAAGACCTTCGATGACGCAGGCAAGCTCAAGACGAACAGACTTCTTTGCTTTGGTTTGTGCGGCGCGGCTCATTACAAAATCCTCTTTAAAAACATCACAACGGGAATGCAACAACTGTACTGAATTTAACCCATTTATAGCTTAGCGGCCAATATCAATCTTGGGCAATCAGAGATTACAGCAAATAAGGCGGGTAAAAGCATGATTTTGCAACCCGGTATGGTTGTATGGGTAGAACAGCCGTCGCAAAACGGTTATAACGTCGCCGCATGAACGAACAGCGTGTGGCATTGGTTACAGGCGGGTCGCGCGGGATCGGGGCGGCGATCGTCCGCCGTCTCGCCGCCGACGGCTTTTACGTCGTCGCATTGGCGCGCGATCCGGTCAAATTGGCCGAGGTGGTGGCCCAGTCTACCGAGGCGGCCGGCAAGGCGGAGGCGTTGGTCTGCGATATCTCAGACGCCAAGGCGCTGGCGGCGGCGGTCGAAGCGGTGGCGGAAAAACACGGGCGGCTGGATGTGCTGGTCAACAACGCCGGCATTACGCGCGACGGACTGGTCTTGCGCATGGACGACGAGGATTTTGATCTGGTCATCAACACGAATTTGAAAAGTGCTTTTGTCGCCATCCGGGCGGCGGCCCGCTCGATGATGCGGGGCAAATGGGGGCGGATCATTAATATCAGTTCGGTGTCGGGTGTGGCGGGAAATGCCGGGCAGGCCAATTATGCCGCGAGCAAGGCGGGAATGATCGGGCTGGCCAAGAGCGTCGCCAAGGAACTGGCCGGCAAGAACATCACGTGCAATGTGGTGGCGCCGGGGTTTATCACGACCGACATGACCGATGTCCTCAACGATCAGATCAAGGAGCAAGTCAAGCAATTCATTCCCCTCAAGCGATTCGGCCAGCCGCAGGAAATCGCCGCGGCCGTGAGCTTTCTGGCGGGACCTGACAGCGGTTATATTACCGGGCAGGTCTTAGTCGTTGACGGGGGAATGGTGATGTAATCCACGCTAAAGGCCTGAGGACTGAGGACTGAGGACTGAGGGAAAACAGAAGCGTGCCTCTCAGTCCTTAGTCCTCGGCCCGCAGTCCTGAGCAAACGGCTGGTTGCAAACCGGCTGGGCACGGTATAGTCTCTCAAGGCCATCGGGCTACGTTGGCTCGGGGAAAGGTCCAGGTGAAGAAATGGCAGGACAGGTACAATCTATGGAAGACATTGAGCAGAAAGTCATTGAGATCGTCAGCGAGCAGATGGGCGTTGACAAGAGCGAAATCACTCGCGAGACGCACTTCATCAACGACCTCAACGCCGATTCTCTGGATACCGTCGAGCTGGTGATGGAGTTCGAGGATGAATTTGAACTGTCCATTCCCGACGAGGAAGCGGAGAAGATCCAGACCGTCGGGCAAGCCATCGATTACATCAAGGAACACACCGGCAAGTAGCCGCCGGTTTGCGCGCCGCCGCATTTGGCGCGCTATGATTGCGTGTCCCGCGCCAAAGCGTAAAGGCGCGCCCATAATGCGGCACGCGAAATGGGCGGGATGAGAGTTGGGTTTAGCGCTTCATGAGTCAACGCCGCGTCGTCATTACAGGCCTGGGGGTGGTCACATCACTGGGTGAGACCGCTGATTTAGTCTGGGATAGCCTGTGCGCCGGGAAATCCGGCATCGGCCCCGTCACCCGATTTGATTTTTCTTCCTTCCCCGTGCGGTTTGGCGGGGAGTGCACGAGCTTTGACGTCACCAAATATGGCGTGGATTTCCGCGAATCCAAACGGCTGGACCGATTCGGCCAGTTTGGTCTGGCGGCCAGCGTGTCGGCGGTCAAGGATGCGGGGATTGATTTTGAGAAGGAAGACCGGTTCCGGTGCGGGGTGGTCATTGGAAGCGGGATCGGCGGCATCGAAACGCTTGAAGAGCAGAACAAGATTCTCGTGGCCCGCGGCGTGAGTCGCGTGAGCCCGTTTACGGTGCCGAGGCTGATGGTCAATGCGGCCAGCGGGAACGTGTCGATCCTGTTTGGAATTCATGGTCCCAATACGGCGGTAGCCACGGCGTGCGCGACGGGAGCCAATGCCATCGGGGATGGCGCTCGGTTTATCCAGCACGATCTGGCGGATGTGATGATCGCCGGCGGGTCGGAGGCGGCGCTGTGCGGGCTGGGAATGGCCAGCTTCTGCGCGGCCCGCGCGTTGTCCACGCGTAACGACGCACCGGCAAAGGCGAGCCGCCCCTGGGACCGCGACCGGGATGGGTTTGTCATGGCCGAAGGGGCGGGCGTGGTCATTCTTGAAGAAGTCGAGCACGCGAAAAAGCGCGGGGCGCGAATCTACGCCGAGTTGGTCGGGTATGGGATGAGCGGCGACGCCTATCACATCACGGCGCCCGATGAAAACGGCAAAGGCGCGTGCAAGGCCATGGAATTGGCCCTTGCTGACGCGAAGATTGGCGCGGACGCCATCGATTACATCAACGCCCACGGGACGAGCACGCCGCTGGGAGATGTGGCGGAAACCCGGGCGGTGAAGAAGACATTCGGCGCCCACGCCCGCCGGGTGGCGATGAGTTCAACCAAGGGCGCACTGGGCCATAGCCTGGGGGCGAGCGGCGGAGTGGAGAGCGTAATCACGGCTCTGACAGTCTCCCGTAATCTGATTCCGCCCACGATCAATCTGGACAATCCTGATCCTGAATGCGATCTTGATTACGTGCCGCACAAGGCGCGTGATCTGAAGGTCACCTATGCCATGAAGAATAGTTTCGGATTCGGCGGCCATAACGTGTCGCTGGTATTCCGCAAATTTTAGGGCATAATTGCAGCGACAATTGAGGCCACGGCCAGGGACGGCCGATAAGTGCAACAGCGGCGCTTACGTTAAGGATGACGACCCATGCCTGTTCTTCACGCCCCATCAAGGCCCGGACCCGCCGGCGCCGAAGGTGAATTGGAACGAATTCTCCATCTGCAAGTGCCGGTGATCGTTAAACTCGCCGAGCGGAAATTGAATGTTAATGAGGTCATGCGCCTGGGAACAGGGGCGATCATTGAATTTTTCAAGAGCAGCGATGAGCCGCTGGAATTGATGATTAACAACAAGGTCATCGGGGTGGGGGAGGCGGTTAAGGTCGGCGAGAATTTCGGGTTGCGACTCACGCAGATCGGGGATGTGCGGCAGATTATTCAGTCGCTGGGGCGGTGAAAAAATCGAAGATTTTTACCGCCAAGACGCGAAGACCGCGAAGAGAAAACAAGATTCACCACCCGGTCGCGGTAGCGACCTGGAGGCGCAGAGGACGCAGAGTAGATAAGAGAAGAACATTGATTTTGTATTTAGAATTTTTTCTTCGCGTTCTTCGCGTCTTCGCGGTTAGATGAATTTGAACCTTCCCCGCGCGACTGCAATGCCAGTTCCAGAGCTTTTTCTGTGGTGCGAATTCTGCCTTCGAGCTGCGCGTCGTAAACCGAATCCAGCAATCGCTTGAATTCAGGGCCGGGTGGTAAGCCGGCGGCAGTCAGGTCGTCGCCGGTCAAAAGCGGCGGAGGGGCGAACTCGGTCTTTTCCAGTTCTGTGAATTCCGCCGCAAGCGCGGCGGCGCGGTCGGTGAAACAGCCGCAGGCGGCGAGGGCTGAAAGTAACTTCCGCGAGAGGGGGGAAGTGGGCTGGGCCAGGAAACGTTTTTTAATTGCGACTGTTGGCGGCGTTTTGCTAAGCAAGGGGGATAAGCCGGCCAGCGTTCCTTCCAGGGCATCTGACTCGTCATTGCTGATCTTCAGACTCTTTCGCAAAGCGGCGACAATGCGGCGCGCTTCGCTCTTTTGCAGGAGCGGGCGCGGATCGGCGTCGGGGCCGAGGCTGACTTCCAGTGCGGCCGCGGCGAGGGAAAGGGGAAATGGGATTGCCTCCTGCGGAGTTAGGTTTAAGAAGATTTCCCTGCCGGCCGGCTCGAGGGGAAGAAGGCGGAAGATCACGGGGGTCAATTGCATTTGTGCCAACAGCGGCCAGGCGCGGCGGCGCGTTAGCGGCGTCAGGATGAGCCGCAGTTCCTCGGCTATGCGCTCGGGGCTGATGCCCTTTAGTCGCGGCGCGGCGCGGATGATTGCCTGGGCTGTGGCGGGTTCAATTTCCAGATCGAATCGCGCGGCGAAGCGGACGGCGCGCAGGAGGCGGAGATGATCTTCCTCGAATCGGCGGCCGGCGTCGCCGATGGCGCGCAGACGGCGCTGTTCTAAATCCGCGCGGCCGCCGACGTAGTCGATCACTTCGTTGGTGACGGGATCCAAAAATAATCCATTGATCGTGAAATCACGGCGCTGCGCGTCGTCCTGGGCGCTGGCGAATTTCACGGCGTCGGGGCGGCGGCCGTCGCTGTAGGGGCCATCGGTGCGGAAGGTGGCGACTTCGACGACGCTTTTTCCGTGGCGCACGAGGATGACGCCGAACGCGGCGCCGACGGCTTGCGTCTGGGGAAAGATTTTCCGCACTTTTGCCGGCTCGGCATCGGTGGCGACGTCGTAATCCTTGGGAGTCTGGCCCATCAGGATGTCGCGGACGCAGCCGCCGGCGAAATAGGCGACGTGACCCGCTTCGCGCAGTTTGAGGACGACCGACTTGGCGTCGGCCTCGAGGCAAAGGGGGTTGGTGCGCGCGGCGGTTTCCATGCCAGGCTCAAAGTCTGCTATAACCATGGCTATGTCGCAAGACGCAACGCCATCCGCCACGGCGGCCCCCAAGGGCGCGCTGGGGATCATCTTCCTGATCGTGACAATGGATTTGCTGGGCTTTGGGATCATCATTCCCCTCCTGCCCATTTTCGCCGAACAATATAAAGCCTCTCCACTGGAAGTCGGCCTGCTTCTCTCGGTCTATTCGATTTGCCAATTCCTGGCCGCGCCGATCCTGGGCGCGCTCAGCGACCGGCATGGCCGCCGCGCGGTGCTGGTTTTTTCGCAGTTTGGGAGTGCCGTTGGGTATCTGCTGCTGGGATTGGTCATGCAATTTCACTGGCAGAATGCCGCGACGGCGCTGGGACTGTTTTATCTCTCCCGCCTCATCGACGGGATCAGCGGCGGCAATGTCTCCACCGCCCAGGCCTACGTCAGCGACGTGACCACCGCGCAAAATCGCGCCAAGGGAATGGGGATGATCGGAGCGGCCTTCGGGATCGGCTTTGCCTTTGGGCCGTTCGTCGGGGGAATGCTGGCCTCGGTCCATGCTTCACTTCCGGGCTATTTTGCGGCGGCCGCCAGCGGAACGGCAATGTTGCTGACCTATTTCCGCCTGCCCGAAAGCCGCCAGCATAAGCCGGCCGAGTCGGCAGTGTGGCTTCATCCCAGCCAGTTCCGGCCGATTCTGAAGAACGGGCATCTGGTGCAATTGCTGTTGATCGGATTCGTCAGCATGTTTGGGTTCGTGATGCTGGAAAGCATGGGAGCACTCTTCATGAGCCGCCCGGATACGTTCGCGTGGACGGCGCGCGGCGTGGGGCTTTATTTCGGGTTTCTCGGCTTCATCATCGCGTTTGTACAGGGGGGAATGATCGGCAAATTGACGCGCCGTTTCGGCGATTGGCCGCTGGCGATCATCGGTCCGATTTTTGTCGCCATTGGCATGGCCAATATGGTATGGATGAGCTTCAGCCCGATTCTCTGGCTCATGCTGCTCGGCGGGGCCATCAATTCGGCCGGCCGCAGCCTGCAAACGCCAACGCTCAATTCCATCATCAGCAAGACGGCCGACCGGCGCGAGCAGGGGGTTGTCTTTGGCATGAACCAGGGTTTGTCCAGCCTGGCCCGTGCGGTCGGGCCGATTGTCGGCGGGCTAATCTATGCCCATTACGCCAGCGGCCCGTTCGCGTTGGCGGCGGGGCTTCTGGTCATGGCCTGTTTCTGGACGGCGGCCATACGTCGCAACGGCAAGCAATTCGCGCCGCAAGGCGGCCCAATGGCGGCCTCGGCCGAACCTATCGTCTCTCCCGAATGA
>JBEKYH010000256.1:0-7310 GCA_049511115.1 Tepidisphaeraceae bacterium
CCGCCATTGGGCGGGTTGTATTTGAAGCCGCCGTCGCGCGGCGGATTATGCGACGGAGTAACCGCGATCCCATCGGCGAGGCCGGATTTTTTCCCACGGTTAAATCTCAATATCGCGTGCGACAGCAGCGGCACGGGCGTGTAATCGTCGTTCGCGGCGATCATTGTCTCCACGCCATTGGCGGTGAGAACTTCCAGCGCAGTGTCATGCGCCGGCGTATCAATTGCATGGGTGTCCTTGGCAAGAAACAGCGGCCCTGTGATGTTCTGCCCCTTGCGGTATTCGCAGATCGCCTGCGTGATGGCCAGGATATGCGCCTCCGTGAATGACCCATCCTCCGGCGTCCCGCGGTGGCCGCTGGTGCCGAAAGAGACGCGCTGATTGGGGTTGGACAGGTCCGGCCGCTTCTCAAAATAATCGCGCGTCAATTGATCCACATCGATCAGCAATTCCTGCGGCGGCGGTTTTCCGGCCAGGGGTGATAGGCTCATGATTTCCTCTTTTTTCGAGCTGCGGGTTTCCCGTTTCCAAGCGCTTCAACCTGTTGGTTTTGCTTGCCACGGCGGTATTCTATCTCCCAGCACGTCCATTTCGACATAAGCGCGGATCAGGAAAGGGCGAATCGCTATGCGAGCTTCACACAACCTGAACAGGCGGCGATTTCTCCAATTGGCCGGCGCCGTGGCGGCCGCTGGCTTGCTGCCGGATCAATCCGCGCGCGCCGCCGATGCGCCTCCCTCGGCCGCCGGTGGGGCGGGCGTCGCGCTGATAAGCGATCCCGCCGATGCAATCGCCGCGGCCGCTCCCGCACAGTGGGCCCTGAATTTGCTTGCCGATTCGCTCCGATCCAGCGGCCTCACCGTCAAAATTCTGCCTCAGGTCAATCAAGCAGCGGTTGGCGATCTTTGCATTGTCGCCGCGGCCATTTCAAGCGCCGTCGCCAATGACCTTCTCAGCCGCTCCGGCCTCACAGCCTCCACCGCCGATGAGTCGCTGGCCATCGTGCCCGGCCAGATAAATGGCCATGCCGCCATTCTCGCGGCCGGCGCCGACGTGCGCGGCCTTGTTTACGCCCTGACCGAGCTCAACGATCTCGTCCAACATTCCCCCGATCCGCGCGCGGCCCTTCTGGCTGTCAAACCCATCGTCGAACAACCGGCCAATCGCATTCGCGCCATCGGCAAATTGTTCGTCACCGATGTCGAAGACAAAGCCTGGTTCCACGATCGCGCCGCCTGGCAAAGTTATCTCACCATGCTGGCCGGCCAGCGGTTTAATCGCTTTTGCCTCCATCTCGGCTTGGGCTACGACGCGCCTTCAAATCTGCGCGATGCCTATTTCTATTTCGCCTATCCGTTCCTCTTCGATGTGCCGGGCTACTCCGTCCGCGTGCACGGCCTGAGCGACGCCGAGCGCGACGCCAACTTACAGACCCTGCAATACATCAGCGAGCAGGCCGCCGCGCGCGGGCTCCAATTTCAAATCGGCCTCTGGACGCACGCCTTCCGCTGGGAAAACAGCCCCAACGTGAATTACACCATCGATGGCCTGACCCTCGATACGCAGGCCCCTTACTGCCGCGAGGCGATCCGCACGCTCCTGCTCGCCTGCCCCGCGATCACCGGCGTCACCCTGCGCGTGCACGGCGAAAGCGGCGTCCCTGAAGGGAGCTACGATTTCTGGAAGGCCCTCTTCAGCGGCATCGTCGCCTGCGGCCGCAAGGTCGAGATCGACATGCACGCCAAGGGGATGGACCAGCCCATGATCGACATCGCGCTTGCCACGGGTCTGCCGATAAAAATCTCCCCGAAATTCTGGGCCGAGCATAACGGCCTGCCCTACATGCCCGCCTCGATCCGCCAGCAGGAGATGCCGCCCAAGCGCGCGGTGCAAGGCGCCTTCGCCCTCAGTTCCGGGTCGCGCAGTTTCCTCCGCTACAGCTTCGGCGATCTCCTCACCCGCGACCGCAAATACGGCATCATCCACCGCGTCTGGCCCGGCACCCAGCGCTTGCTCCTCTGGGCCGATCCCGTTTTTGCCGCCGAGTACGGCCGCATCTTCAGCTTCTGCGGCAGCGACGGCGTCGAGTTTTTTGAGCCGCTCACGTTCAAAGGCCGCAAAGGTTCCGGCCTCCCCGGCGGCCGCGATGGGTACGCCGACGCAACTCTCCGCACGCCCGGCGGTGAATGGCAAAAGTATTTGCAGACCTACCGGCTCTTGGGCCGGCTGACTTATAACCCCGACACAGGGACCGAAGTCTTGCAGCGACAATTTGTTTCCACGTTCGGCGCAGCCGCACCAACCCTTCAATCGGCATTGGCCCAATCCAGCCGCATCCTCCCGACAATCACCAGCGCGCATGATCCCTCAGCGGCGAATTACAACTACTGGCCGGAGATTTACACCAACATGTCGATCTTCGATCAGTCGAAGGCGGGCGTCTACACGGACACGCCGCGGCCGAGAATTTTCAATACCGTGAGCAGCCTCGATCCGCAGCTTTTCGCGACGGTGGAAGAATACGCCGATAGTCTGCTGGCGAATAAACCCCTGGGAAAATACACGCCCGCCGAAGTGGCCAAGCAATTGGAATCTTGGGCCTTCGGGGCCACGAGCGATTTGCTATCCGCGGCTATGGTCAGCGATGCCGCTTCTCCTGCTTATAGGCCGTTGGTAATCGACGTAACCATCGCCGCCGGATTGGGCCGATTTTTCGCGAATAAACTTCGGGCGGCGACCTTGTTCGCGCTGTTTGATCGGTCAGGCCACGAACCCGCCCGCCAGCAGGCCATTGCCGCCTATCGGCAGGCGCGGCAGGCTTGGGCTGATCTTTCGGCGACAGCGGAAGGCGTCTACGTGAAGGATTTGACCTTCGGCGCGGATCATCAGGTGCGCGGCTCGTGGCAGGATCGGCTGGCGGCGATCGATGAGGATATTGCCGCGATGGCAACCCAAGCGGCGCAAGCGAAGGGGCCTGCGATTGGTGATGCGATTCTCGCCGCGGTGGTACTGCCGCCGGCGCGGCCCGCGGTGAGCGTCCAACACAAGCCGCCTGCTACGTTCACGCCGGGAACAGCGCTGGAGTTGCAGTTTGAGAGTGCAACGATGCAGATTGCCTCTGCCCAACTCTGGTATCGACATGTGAATCAGGCGGAGACGTTTGCGTCAGCGGCGATGGACGGCGCTGACGGCGCATTTCGCGCGTCAATCCCGGCGGAGTACACGCGATCGCCGTTTGCGATGCAGTATTATTTTGAGATTCAATACTCGAACTTGGGGACGACGCTGATGCCGGGTTTCCGCGAGAACTTTTTGGGCCAGCCGTATTACCTGGTGCAACAAGCCTGATTCCGCGCTGTGCCACTGGAAGCATATCAGCGATTACGCCGCCGGCGGCGCGTCGCAACCATGGCGACCCCAACCGCCATCACGGCCAGTGTCGCCGGCTCCGGCACGTTGCTGCTTTCGCTCTGCCGCACCTCCGCCAGCGCCAGATTCCACGCCGCATCAAATGATCCTGGCAATTGCTCAATTTCCCCAGTCGACAGCGTCTTGTTGAAATTCTGCGCCACCAGCAGCAAATCGGCGAAGTTCACTTGCCCGTCGTAATTGAAGTCGCCGTCGGCCCAGTCGATCGGATCGCCGTGGGTATCCAGCACGCGATTGAAATTCTGCGCGACCACCAGCAAATCCGCGAAGTTGACTGTCCCATCCAGATTTGCATCACCCGCGAGCGTATTTTCAATCAAAACCTGGTTCGCCGCCGCCGGCGTTCCCATATCCCGATTTCCGTCGGCATATCCGACCGCATACAAACCCGGATCAGAAGCGGCAATCGAACTCACAATGCCCGCTCCTGTCCAGGTGTCCCCATTGTACCCGCTTGCCAGATATGCGCGGATCGCCGCCGAGGGATCAGCGCCGGGCGCGAAATTGATCGCCAACGGTCCCGCCGTGATGTCCAACTTCGAACCGGGACTAATCGTCAGCCCCGACAATTCGCTCTGCGCCGTTGACGCGATTTGCGCTGATATGGGCGAGTTGCCGCCTCCCAGCGTCAAAACACCGTTACCCGTGATGTTACCGCTGACAAAAGACGCATTGATAAATAGCGAGCCGTTGTTGTTGATCGGGCCGCTGCCGGAATACGCGCCATAGAACAGGCCGCTTGCCCCGGGATCGACGGATAGCTCTCCGTCGTTGGTTGTCGTGCCGTAGAAAATGTTGGACGGGCCGGAAAGATGCAGCGTCGCGGCGTCCACGTTGTCGACGTTTCCATAAACATAAGTCGAGCCGGACAGAGCCATAGAACCGGCGTTGGTGATATCGCCAATAAGCGACGAGGTTACGCCGCCGACGATAATCGTCCCCGTGTTATCAACCCCACTGTCGGCGCGGAATGTGCCGTACCCCTGAATCGCGCCCGCGTTTTGCAGGGGCTGAGTGAAGTGGACGCCGCCGCCGCTCAGATTGATTTGCCCGTTGTTATTGGGGTTTTGCCCGGTGAACGTAAGGCTCTGGCCTGCTGCCACCGAGACCTGTCCGGACGTTTCATTCGTAAAAGAACCGGCGAGCCGACCCGAGCCGTCGATCAGCCCGCCGTTGGTAATACCCGACGAAATGACAGAGGTAAGCGCGTTGGTCAACTGCACTTCGCCTCCCGCGCCGATATTTAGGGCGCCCGAAGTCGTTGCAAATGATGCATTTCCCAGCACCAGGAGTCCGCCCGAGTTGATATTCACGCTGCCCGCCGAGAATGAAATCCCGCCGTCCAGGCTCATCGTGCCGGAAATCCCCACTTGGTTGAAGGATTGCGCGAGCGCTCCCCCCTGGTCGGCCAGGAATGTCCCGCCGGGGTTAATCGTGATCATGCCCGGAGGGAACGAGCCACTTTGATAATTGAATGTGCCGCCGGACTCGACGGTGAGGGTTTGGAAGGAAAGCACCCCGCCGGCTTGCGTAAATGTTCCATTGGAGACCGTCAGGGAATTCCCCGCCAGCAACGACATGGAAGAATTCAACGTAAACGATGTTCCCAGAAGCTGGTTGGTTCCAACCTCGACGCCGCCGTTATTGTGATAGTTGCTGAAGTCATTGGTTCCGCTGACCCACGACGCCGGGTCGAAATAATCGTAGACCGAGGAACCTGAGAAGATGTAGATGTTGCCGGTCGGCTGCACTGAGATATCCGTCACGGGACTGTTGATCGTCGTGGAACCCAGGTCCACCCCCGCGGAATTCAGGATAGCCAGATTCGCGTTTGCCTGGCCGACGTAGAGAAGTCCCGTGGCACCGGCTGAAACGCCGGTGGGGTTGGTAATCGCAGGAGTGCCGCTGGTTCCGAACGTGCCCAGGAATGCGCCGCCGGCGCTGAAACGATCGAGGCCCGGCATTTGCGATTGCGTATAGACCGTCCCGTCCGGGCCGGTGCTCACGAACGCCGGATTTGTGATCTGCGGGATGGTAAAGTCTCCCTGAAATGTTCCGCTCGAATTGAACATATCGATGCGCGAATTTGCCGCGTCGGTGGTGTAAATGGTTCCATTGGGGCCAACCGCGATGCTGTTCACAAACGAGTTGGACGAAGTATTGGAGACGGGGAATGTCGTCTGCAACGTGCCGGTCGGGCTGTAGATTTCGACGCTTCCTGGACCATCGACATAGACGTTGCTGTTTGAGCCAACGGCGATTGCATAATCACCGGATAGAGACTCTATTCCCCCCGGCGGATTCGCCAGAATTGGGAAGCTGCCGCCGGCCACGCCGCTGAGCGATTCCATCTGCACCAGGTTCTCACCCGGTTCGGTGACGTATATCGTCCCCGAGGGACTGATCGCCATGGCTGACTGCTGGGTCACGTCGCCGTTAGGAAACCAATTGGTTACGAAGGTGACTCCGGCCCGCGCCTGCGGGCTCAACTGTTCAACGACCGCCGCCGCGGCCAGAATCAATCCCGACACCGCTCGCTTAGAGAATCTGGGCTGAGACACCATCCCTCACCTCCCCGAATAAAAATGCTCCCTTTGTTGGATTCAGAAGAACCTGGATGTGAAAAATACCCGATTACTACCTGGAAACTCAAGAAATTAACAAAACTTTCATGCTGTTTTCGTCGTTTCAACTCGGCCAAATCGTTGCCGCCGCAATAACATGGCGGCAGCCCCCGCAGCGACCAAGGAACTCGACAGCGGCTCCGGCACATTCTCGCTTTCGCTCCCCCGCACATCCGCCAGCGCCAAATTCCACGCTGCGTCAAACGATCCCGGCAACTGTTCAATCTCTCCAGCCGACAGCGTCTTATTAAAATTCTGGGCCACCAGCAGCAAATCCGCGAAATTCACTACGCCATCATAATTAAAATCCCCATCGGCCCAGTCGATTGTATTTCCATGCGTGTCCAACAGGTGATTGAAATTCTGCGCGACGACCAGCAGATCCGCGAAATTCACCGTCCCATCCAGATTCGCATCGCCCGCCAGCGTGTTCTCAATCAGAATCTGGTTCGTCCCCGCCGGCGTGCCCGCATCCACATTGCCGTCGGCGTAACCCACCGCATAAAGCCCAGCGTTTCCCGCCGCGATGGAACTGACGATTCCCGATCCGGTCCACGCGTCGTTGTGGTAGCCGCTCTGGAGATAAAGGCGAATCATGGCCGCCGGATCGGTGCTTGGCGAAGAAAAATTGATTGCCAACGTGTTATTCGTGATGTCCAGTTGCGCGGTTCCGCCCAGGGCGATTGTCAGACTGCCGATCTGACTCACGCCGCTCCCTGGCGCCAGCGTTGTCTTGCCGCCGCTGATGGTGATCCCACCAAATCCGGTAATTTGTCCCAGCGTCGCGGCGCCGCTGGTCTGCGCATAACTCCCGCTCAGATTGACTGTGCCCGCGTTGAGTGTACCGCCGTTCACATTGAGAGTTCCCGAAACGTTCAGAGTGCCGGCGTTGGTGACGCCCAATGTTTGCCCGCTCGTGACCGTGACGTTTGACCCCAAAGCCCCGCCGCTGCCGACGGTCAGGCCGTTGGTAAAATTAAGCGTTCCGCCCGTCCAGTTGAGAAGGGACAGGTCTCCGTTAAGGTTCAGCGCCGCAACATTGATCGTTCCGCCGCTGAGGTTGACCGATGTGCTGCCGCTGTTGAACGCCGTCAGCGTTCCGCCGATCGTAAGGATGCCGGCCGCGCTGACGGTCAATACTCCGGTGCCGCTGGCGCCCCCGCCGCTGCCGCCGACGTTGACGTTTCCGCCCAGCGTGACGGTGCCGCCGCTGACCGCTAGCGACTCACCCATGTCGGAATTCGCATTGGAAAGATC
>JBEKYH010000257.1:0-7301 GCA_049511115.1 Tepidisphaeraceae bacterium
GCGGAGGTTGGCAGGCAACTCCGCAAGTCGGGGCACAAGATGGTGGGCATTCGCCTGGACAGCGGCGATTTGGCGTATCTCAGCATCGAGGCGCGAAAGATTCTCGATGCCGCGGGTCTGACAGACGCGATCATCGTCGCGAGCAACGATCTCGATGAAACGATTATTGAGAGCCTCAAGCTGCAGGGCGCGGCGATTTCGCTTTGGGGCGTGGGCACGAATCTCGTCACCGGCGCTGGGCAATCCGCGCTGGGAGGCGTCTATAAACTGACGGCGGAGCAAGCCAAAGATGGGAGCTGGACGCGAAAGGTGAAGGCGTCGGACGTTAGTTCCAAGAGTTCCATTCCGGGGCTGCTGCAGGTCCGCCGCTTTACTCACGATGGCGGCCTTGTGGCTGACGCGATCTATGACGAGGTGCTGGGGATCGGGCCGACGCCGACGATCGTTGACCCGGCGGACTCCCTGCGGCGCAAGACGATTCCGGCCGACGCGGAGGCGGAAGAACTTCTCGTGCCGGTGATGCGGGATGGGAAAGTTGTGGGCGAGACGCCCCCACTGGCGGCGGTTCGAAGCCGAGCCAAAGCGCAGATCAGCGGGCTGTACGCCGGCATCACGCGATTTACCAATCCGCACACTTACCCGGTTGGATTGGAAGAGCGGCTGGCGGAGATTCGCACGGAAATGCTGCTGAAAGCCAAGGAGCATGGCGCGTGATGTGGGAGGCTGGACATGAACACGATCAAGATTGCCGCGGCCGCGCTGAACCAAACGCCGCTTGACTGGGCGGGGAATCGCCGTCGGATCCTCTCGGCGATATCCGAGGCGCGGCGGCAGGGGGCGGAAATTCTCTGTCTCCCGGAGCTTTGCATCACGGGATACGGGTGCGAGGACATGTTTCACTCCGCCGCGGTCCGGCAAAGGGCGCTTGATGTTTTGACGGAGATCCTGCCGGCCACGGAAGGAATAGTCGTCAGCATTGGCCTGCCGCTGATGTTTCAGAACGGTGTGTTTAACGTGGCATGTCTTGTGGTGGATGGGCGAATTGGCGGATTTGTCGCCAAGCGATTTCTGGCCGGCGATGGGATTCATTATGAGCCGCGCTGGTTCAAGGCGTGGCCTACGGGAATGGCTGCTGAGATCGCCATTCTGGGGCAAACCGTTCCACTGGGCGACATTCACTTTGACGTGGGCGGCGTGAAACTGGGGTTTGAGATTTGCGAGGATGCGTGGGTTGCCAAGCGTCCCGGCGGCGCGTTGAGCTTGGGCGCGACGGACGTGATTCTCAATCCTTCGGCCAGTCATTTCGCATTCGGCAAGATTGACGTCCGACGCCGGCTTGTGCTGGAAGGTTCGCGCGCTTTCGGCGTCACCTATGTCTACGCCAACCTGCTGGGCAATGAGGCGGGCCGCGCGATTTACGACGGCGGAGCAATGATCGCCAGTTCCGGTCGGCTAGTGGCTGAAGGCCCGCGGTTTAGCTTTCGCGAGTTTCAAGTGATCTGTGCAACCGTTAACCTTGACGCGACGCGATCGGCGCAGGCTCGGACGGCGAGTTTCTCTCCGGATGTGAATCCCGACCCACGCTGCTTTGTTATTCCTTTTTCCTTTGTTCATCGAGCGATGGAGGCAAGCACGACTGCTGCGGCGAATTGGGAATCGGGGCCGCATCGAAAGGAAGAGGAGTTTGTCCGCGCAGAGGCTCTGGGTTTGTTCGATTATCTGCGCAAGAGCCGTTCGCGCGGATTTGTGGTTTCGCTGTCCGGCGGAGCGGATTCGGCCGCGGTGGCGTGCCTTTGTTCGATAATGATTCGGCTGGCGCTGCGCGAACTGGGGTCGGATGAGTTGACAGCGCGGCTCTCCGACGTGAAGGCGCCGCCGCGGTCTTCTCAAAACGATGGGGGACGCGACTGGACTGGCGCATTGTTGACATGTGTATACCAGGCGACGCGCAACAGCAGCGCGGTCACGGAATCCGCGGCCCGCGAGGTGGCGAACGCTATCGGCGCAGAGTTTTTGAATCTGAACGTCGATCCAATTCTGGAGGCCTATTGGCGGATGATGGAGTCCGCGCTGGGCCGTCCGCTTACCTGGAATCAGGACGACATCGCGCTGCAAAACATTCAGGCGCGGGTGCGCTCTCCGGGCGTGTGGATGCTGGCGAACATTCGAAACGCGCTGCTTCTTTCCACATCGAACCGATCCGAAGCTGCCGTCGGGTATGCGACTATGGACGGAGATACATCCGGCGGGCTGGCGCCCATTGCCGGGATCGACAAGGCGTTCCTTCGCCAATGGCTTCGCTGGCTGGAAATCAAGGGACCAGAGGGGCTGGGGCCGACTCCGGCGCTGGCGGCCGTCAATCGGCAGCAGCCTGCTGCGGAGCTTCGTCCTGAATCGAATCATCAAACGGATGAGGACGACCTCATGGCGTACGACGTTCTGGATTTCATCGAGCGCGCTGCTATTCGGGATAAGCTCTCGCCTGCCGAGGTGATGGAGACGCTGGCGCCGGCCTTTACGACGCACTCTCGAAAGAAGCTTGCCTGGTGGGTCCTGAAGTTTTTCCGCCTCTGGTCGCGTAATCAATGGAAACGCGAGCGGTATGCCCCCAGCTTTCACCTGGACGACGAGAATCTGGACCCAAAAACCTGGTGCCGGTTCCCGATTCTGTCCGGAGGATTTGAGGAGGAGTTGTCGGAGTTGTGCGCCCGGGAGGGTTTGTAGCGGCAAAACCTTTCAATTTAAGAAAGAAACTTGACATTGTGTATATTATACAATCAGATTAGTGTAATTTATACACCAAGTGGAGCGGCAGATGGCCTATTCCTATGAGTATCCTCGCCCCGCGTTGACGGTTGATTGCGTCGTGTTTGGTTTTGACGAGGGAGACCTCAAGGTGCTTTTGATTCAGCGGGGGCTGGACCCGTTCAAGGGACGTTGGGCGCTGCCGGGTGGGTTTGTTGACATGGACGAGCCACTGGAGGCGGCGGCTTTTCGCGAGCTGCGTGAAGAGACGGGGCTTGGCGACGTTTTTCTCGAACAGCTCTACACGTTCGGGACTCCCGGCCGCGATCCGCGCGGGCGAACGGTTTCGGTCGCCTACTACGCGCTGGTTGCGCTGGAGGGACGCAAACTCGCGGCTTCCACCGATGCGGCGGATGCCGCGTGGTTTTCGGTGAGTGAGCTTCCGTCACTGGCGTTCGATCATGACGCCATTGTCGAGACCGCGGTGCAGCGGCTGCGGGGCAAGGTGAGGTATCAGCCGATTGGATTTGAACTGCTGCCGGAAAAGTTCACGCTGTCTCAGCTTCAACACCTGTACGAGACGATCCTGGAGCGCGAGCTCGACAAGCGAAACTTCCGCAAAAAAATTCTCGGCATGAATGTGCTGAAGGAGACGGACGAAATCGAAGCCGACGTCGCGCACCGCGCGGCGAGGCTCTATCGATTTGACGAAGCCAGATACCGCAAGCTGGTGAAGAAGGGCTTTAACTTCGAGCTTTGAACGCGATGGACATCCAGCATCGAGAAAGGATTTGAGGCATGAAACGCGCACTGATTATCGTCGATATTCAAAATGATTTCGTGCCCGGCGGGGCATTGGCGGTCAACGGCGGCGACCAGATCATTCGCGTTGTCAATCAGTTGCAACGGCGTTTTGATCTGGTCGTCGCCACACAGGATTGGCATCCGGCGAACCACGGCAGTTTTGCCGTGAACCATCGGGGGCGGGCAGTGTTTGAGGTTGCGACGCTTGGCGGACTTCCGCAGGTTCTTTGGCCGAGTCATTGCGTTCAGGGAACTCGCGGCGCGGAATTTGTGCCCGGCCTTGAGACGACGCGGATCAACAAGGTTTTCCCCAAAGGCACCGATCCCCAGATCGACAGCTACAGCGGGTTTTTCGACAACGGCCACCGCAAGGCCACGGGCCTGGGGGACTATCTTCATGAGCGCGGCGTGGGCGAAGTCTACATTGTCGGCCTGGCCACCGATTACTGCGTGAAGTTCACGGCGTTGGACGCGAAACAGCTTGGCTTTGAGACGTACCTGATTGAAGACGCATGCCGAGGGGTTGATCTCAAGCCAGGGGACGTGGAAGGGGCCGTCGCCGAGATGCGGGCGGCGGGAGTGCGTGTGGTGCGGAGCGGCGATGTGATTTGATCCGGCCCGTGACCTTATTCCTCATGCAACAAGCACGGCGCGGAAATGGGCTCGGCCGTCGAGTCATTCCATTTCGCCTTACTGGGGATGTCGATGGCGGTGGTCAGCACCGTTGTCCCGATCCGCGGCCTGAGCGGCATCAAAAGGCTGCACACCGCCGAAGGGCAAGTCGCCGTGGGGTTTTTAGCTTTATCTTGATGGCCCCGTCTGAGAGTTCCCACCCGAATCAAAATCAAATGATGGCGCCCACCCGCCCGGCACGGGCGGCAGTCCGCCGTTACCGACGATGATGAAACTACTCTGATCCTGCCCAACTTCGTGTTCACAGGCGGGCTCCAATTCCGCCTGGTCGGAGTTCGGCGCGGCTGTCAGGCCAACCAGTGACCCGGCGATGTTCGTGACAGGCGAGCTTACCAGAACCGTACCGGCGACTCCGAATTCAGAGGAGACGTTAATAACTGTGTTGCTTCTCAGAAACTGGCCAGCGGTGATGGAGACATTTCCCCCATTGCCCTGGATGGCATCGGCACTCACCAGGCTGTTTTGCAAAACCACCAAGGCCGGATCCATCGTGATATTGCCGCCCGACCCCGTGCCGGCCGCGGCGGCAAGGACGCCATTTTGAACCAGCACCAAACTGGGGGACAGGAGATGAATGTTGCCACCGGAGCCGGCGGCGCTGGAAAGAACGCTTGAGGAGACAATCTGAATTCCCCCGTCCGCGCCGGCGGTCAGGTCGCCGCCGTTGGCAGCGACGGAGGTGACCAGTAAAAAAGCGCCATTGCGTTCGAGCAACGCGCCTCCTGCGGTCAGCGACACCGACCCGGCATTTCCCGCGTCAGCCGCCTTAAAATAGCTGGCGGCTTCCACAACGCTGGCAGCACCCATGATGGTGGCCGCGCCGCCAACGCTTACGGTAACGTCCCCGCCATTGCCAATGCCGAAAGTTGAGGAACTGATCCCTGCCCCGTTGCGCACTTTCAGGGCGCCAGAGGAAACAATGACCTCTCCCGCATTCCCAGTTGCTCCAGGATCGCTCTGAGAAGCAATGCCGGTAAGGAATGTGGTCTGCCCCATGGTGCTCAGTGTGGTCAGACCGGTCACGGTTACGGTGACGTCGCCGGCGTTCCCGCCGCCACTAGTGCCGCTGGAAATCGCCGCCTCGTCGAGAACCTGCAGTCTCCCGGCTGAGACATTTATGTCGCCGGCCTTGCCGCTGCCAAAAGTATCGCTGGAAATCTCCGCCCCATTAAGAACGCTCAAGTTCTCCGCTGAAACAGTTACCTTCCCAGCGTCACCGGTTGCTCCAGAATTGCTCTGAGAAGAAATACCTGTGAGGGAACTTCGCTGCCCCATGGCGTTCAGCGTGGCCAGACCCGTTACAGTAACAGAGACGTCGCCAGCGTTGCCGCCGGCAAAGGTGCCGCTGGAAATCCCCGCCAAGTCGAGAATCTCAAGTCGCCCGGCTGAGACATTTACGTCGCCGGCCTTGCCGCTTCCCAGAGTATCGCTGGAAATCTCCGCCCCATTAAGAATGCTTAAGTTTCCCGCTGAAACAGTCACCTTCCCGGCGTCACCCGTTGCTCCAGAATTGGTCCCGGAATTAATGCCGGTGAGGGATGCTGGTTGCCCCTCGGCATTTAGCATGGCCAGACCAGGTACGGTGACAGAGACGTCGCCGGCGTTGCCGCTTCCATATGTGCCGCTGCTGATTTCCGCCTCATTGAGAACGGTTAGAGTCCCCGCCGAGACGGTGACATTGCCGGCTTTCCCGCCCGCGTCAGTGGCGTTTGTTTCGGCATAGATTCCAGATGCATTGTTTTGTGAATCAGCACCCGATAGCAGGGCTTGTCCCATCAGGTTGACGGTTACATCCCCGCCGTTGCCTGACCCGAAAGTTGAGGAACTGATTACCGCACCGCCAAGCACCTGCAAGCTGCCGGCGGTAAACATGATTTCGCCCGCGTTGCCGCCGACAAGCTTTTCCGTGTTGGCATAGATGCCCGAGTCATCATCGTCGGAATCGGCGCCCGAGAGCACTGCCTGCCCAGCGATATGGACGGCAACATGGCCGCTGTTGCCTGAACTGTAAGTCGAGGAGTCGATATCTGCCCCATCGAGCAAGTCCAGGCTGCCGGCGGTAAATGTGATCTTGCCAGCGCGGCCGCTTGCACCCTTATCCGTGTCGACATAGACGCCCGAGTCATCGTACTGTGAATCCGCCCCCGACAGCATGGCCCGCCCCGCGACGTCGACGGAGACATCCCCGCCTGTTCCCATGCCATAGGTCTGGGAACTGATTACTGCTCCGCCGAGCACCTGCAAATTGCCGGCGGTGAAGGTGATTTTGCCCGCACTGCCGCCGGCGCCGGTGGCATTGGTGTCCGCATAGAGCCCTGAGTCATCGTCCTGTGAATCCGAACCCGAGAGCAGAGCCCGACCCGCGACGTTGACGGTGACATCCCCGCCTGTTCCCATGCCGTAGGTCTGGGAGCTGATTTGTGCCCCGCTGAGCACCTGCAAACTGCCGGCGGTCAAGGTGATTTTGCCCGCGCTGCCGCCGGCGCCGGTGGCATTTGTGTTCGCATAGATGCCCGAGTCATCGTCCTGTGAATCCGCACCAAAAAGCAGGGCCTTTCCCATGACGTTCACGGTAACGTCCCCGCCGTTGCCCGAGCCGTAGGTCGAGGAAGTGATCGCGGCGCCGTTGCGTACTTGTAAGATGCCGGAGGTAACCGTGACCTCGCCGGCATTCCCGGTTGATCCGGAGTTGCTCTGAGACGAAATACCAGTGAGGAATGCTGTCTGCCCCATGTCGTTAAGTGTGGCTACGCCACTCACGGTCACCGCGACGTTGCCGGCCTTGCCGCTGCCAAAGGTGCTGCTGGAAATCTCTGCTTCGTCGAGCACGGTCAGATTCCCAGCCGACAAGGTCACATTGCCGGCGTTGCCCGTCGCGCCCGGATTGCATTCAGACGCGAGCCCGGTAATTTTGCTGAGCGCGCCACCAGCGTTGAATGTGACTTGGCCTGAAGCGGTGACGGTCACGTTGCCAGCCGCGCCGGTCGCGTTGGCGTCGGAGCTGAAATTGGCCCCATTTCCGAGGGTCAAGTTGCCAGTCTGGACAATCACATTTCCGC
>JBEKYH010000258.1:0-7296 GCA_049511115.1 Tepidisphaeraceae bacterium
GCATCAACGCCTGAATCACGGGATCGACCGCGGGGCTGCCCGGCGCCACCTTGTCGACGAAGATCGGCGCCGGTAAACCCGCGCGGTAGCCGATGACGGTGAGCAATGCGTAAGTCGATGCCTGAACCACCGTCAGGCACAGGCATAAATGAACCAGGTGCGTGCTGGTAATAATTCCGTACAGACCAATGATCAGCAGCCACGCGGACACGGCAAAGCCGGAATATAAAACAACATGTTCCATGGTTTCACGTCTGGTCGGTATCCGCCGTGAGTGTTTCCTGCAGGAAAGCGTGGAGAAGCAGAACGAAGCCCGCGGTCACTTCCATGCCGGTGGCGATGCTGATGAGTGGGATGGTACCGCCGCTGGTAAGCTCACCGGTTTTCCCGATCGGGAGGATGTTTGACAGATACGGATATCTCCACAGCCACGCGAACATGCCGATGAGCACAAACAATCCCGCGCCGGCGCCCTCGACCACTTCCACCATCGGGTGCGACACGACTCTCTTGAAGACCTGGAAATTCTCCCCCAGGTAAATGATCAAGGCGCATGAGGCCAATATGACGCCGCCCTGAAATCCGCCGCCGGGCGTGAGCTGGCCGTGGGTCACGATGTAAATGCCGAATAGCACCTTGGGCGCAGTCATCAAGAGAATCCACAGCCGAATCGCGTCGCTGGCCGGCATATCGCGGCCGGCGGTCAAAGCATCGCGCAGCGGTTTCTCTTGCTTCTCTGTGGGTTGTCGTAACAGCACCAGGGAGCCCATCACGGAGACGAATAGAATGAATTCCTCGCCGACCGTGTCGAAGCCGCGATAGTCAAAGTTGACAGCCGTCACCGCGTCGGTCGCGTTGCGCTCGGGGACGGTTCGCTGATTAATCTGCGCGAGGTAGCGGCTGCGAATATCTTCCGGTCCAGGCAGGTGCGCAAAGGCGCACGCAAGCAGGACGGCAATCCCCCCGGCGCCGCTGAAGAAGAGGATCATGCGAAACCGACTGGTCATCGCGGCGAACCTCCGTCTTGGCTTCGCTGTCGCGATTGCTCGCGGATTTGCGCGTCGCGCCGCATCCTGGCAAGTGCGAGCAGGATCATGAGCGGCAGCCCCACCGTGCCGATGACAATCTGAGAAAGCGCCACATCCGGGGCCTGAAACGCCATGAACATCAAGGCGAGGATCAGTCCGAAGTAACTGATGCCGATCGGCTGAACCGCCGGATCGCGAGTAAAGACCACCGCGGTTCCGGATGCCGCGACAAGCAACAGCAGGATAAGCTGGATGAGAATCACGTTCGATCCCCCGCAAACTTGCCGGCTCCGGCGATTCCTTTGGCTGGGACGACCGGAATCTGCTCCCGTTCCAGCGGCGCCAAACCGCCGACCTGACGAATGCGAATGGCCCGTGCGGTCGCGTGGCACAGGACGGAGTTCATCGCCGTCATGAAGACGAATATCAGGACGACCTTGATGCGGGCCTGAGCATCCGGCTCCTCGAGGAAGACCGCGATGACAATCAGCAACATCGAAATTGTTACCACCGGCGCGGAGAAATGCAGGCGCTGGTACGCGTCGCGCATCACCAGCAGGCCGATGGAACAGATGACCGCCAGCGCAACCGCGACGCCAAGAAGCGAGCCCGTGATGACCGGATGGTGGGTCATAGCCACCTCTGCACAAAGCGGGCAAAGACCATTCCGCCGCCGAAACCAAGCAGCACCAGCGTGAGCGGCAAATCGTAAAAGGATGGGTGAGAAAACCCCTGGGCGAGCAGAAGGAATTCAATCGCGACAATGACGCTGGTCATTTCCAACCCCACCAACCGGTCGGCGATATCGCCGCGAAAAGTGACGATCATGCAGGGAAACAATGCCAAGAGCAGGGCAAGAGCCGCCCAGAGCCAGACGTTCATGCCGCCTGTCATGGCCGTGCTCCGAGATGGCGCAGCATCGGGGAGATGCGGCCGGGCTGAATCCGGTGATAGAGAAGAAGCCCCTGCTCCGTGACGACACCCACCAAAACGGAATTGGGCGAGATCGTCCCATAGGTGACGGCCAGCGCGCGACGGCCCGCCGACGACGCATCATTGCCCAATGCGTCAAATTCGACCGCTTCGATGCAGCTTGGCGCGCCCCGTCGCCCCCACATCTGTTCCCCAATGGCTCGGAGCAATTTGGCGGTGTCGGTTACCACATAAGCCGGCAGACGAATCACCTGCAATACGTCTATCGCACGCAACCGGAAGCGAATCTTTCCATGCGCACCAAATACAACCACCCCCACCGTCGCGAGAAGAGCTGCCACAGTGCCCGCAATCATTTCTCGATAGCCCGGGTTGTTTGTGTAAATCAACCATAGCACCCATTGGGCAGCTACGGTCAATGCGACAATGCCTTTTTGTCTATACATATTTAGCTTAAGTCGGCTTCGACATTTCGTTGCTCCAGTGCTGACGAATGTCGGGACGACGCAGCAGCACAGCGTGAGATTAGGGCGTCCGCTGCGCAGGCGTCTTTGGGAGGAGTCCTGATTAGAGCATCAGGAAAAAAGTCATTTCTCGCAACGGTCAGGCATCGGGATCACACTCAGGTCGCGGTAAGGGTTTTCGTAAATAGATTTGTTTCAAATGCGCGTGCTAACCTGAGAAATGGAAAACGGCCAACAACACGACGCTTCCGTGCAAAAACCCAAATCACAAGCCAAAGCGCCCGGCGGCCCCGGGTCAAAGCCAACCTGGTCACCGGCGTCCAAAAGCGGTGTGGGATGCGCAATCTCGCCGCGGTCGCGTCTCTGGTTCACGCTGGGACGTGGGATCGTCAACGAAGTTTACCATCCCTGGATGGATCAGGCCGCGATTCGAGACTTCGGCCTCGTTGTTACTGGGCCGAATGGTTTTTTTTCCGAAGAGCGAAGCGATTGCTCATCCAGCACCCAAACTATTGTACCGGGAATTCCCGCCTATCGGGTGGAGAATCGATGCACAAAAGGCCGCTACCAAATCACCAAGGAAATCCTCGCTGACCCCCGGCGCGACGTTCTGTTGCAGCGCATCAGAATTATTCCGCTCATCGGTTCCCTGGCGGATTATCGGCTGTTTGCGCTGATTTCGCCCCGACTGGGCGATCAAGGGACCGAAAACACGGCGTGGACCGGGCATTATAAAAAATGGCCGATGCTTTTCGCCCGTTGCGGCGACGAAGCCATGGCGCTGGCAAGTTCGATACCCTGGCTTAAGCGATCCGTCGGATTCGTCGGAGTCTCCGATGCCTGGCAGGATTTGAAGCAACACGGAGGCATGACTTGGGAATATGAACTGGCTGAATCCGGGCACGTTGCGGTCGCGGGCGAAATAGATATTCACAACTGCGCCGGCGATTTCGTCTTGGCGCTGGGGCTGGACCGCGCGCCGGAAGCGGCGGCGCTGAATGCCGTGCTCTCACTCGGATGCCCCTTCGAATCGGCCCGCGATCGGTACGTCCAGGAGTGGCGGGACTGGCAAAAGGCCGTTGCGGCTTTGGACGACGGCGCCTCGTCGGAGCTGGTGAAAACCAATGAAGGGCAGCGCCGGCGCCCTGACCAATCGCGGCCTCGCGTGACCGAAGACGGATCATCCGAACCTGCCAACCTCTATCGCGCCGGCATGATGGTGCTGCGAGTCCATCGGTCGCAGCAGTTCGCCGGCGCGGGCGTGGCCAGTCTGTCGGTCCCCTGGGGCGAAGTCCGCGACGACGATGACCTTGGCGGATACCACCTGGTTTGGCCCCGAGATCTGGTTGAAGCCTCATGCGGCCTCCTTGCGGGCGGCGCCCTGGAGGAGGCGCAAGACGCGGTGAACTATCTTCGTGCCACTCAGAAGCCCGGCGGCGGCTGGGCACAGAACATGTGGCTGGACGGCTCCCCTCATGCCGAAGGCGAGCAAATGGATGAAGCGGCTCTGCCGATTCTGCTGGTTGATCTGGCGCGGCGGGAATCCGCCATAGATGCAGCAAGTGTTTATTCGTTCTGGGAAATGATTCGAACGGCGGCGGCGTTCATCATTCGCAGCGGCCCGGCCACCGGACAGGATCGCTGGGAAAATGCACCTGGACTTTCGCCCTATACCCTGGCGACAGAAATTGCCGCCTTGCTCGTCGCCGCGCGCATGGCCGACGAATTCAAGGAGCGCGAACTGGCCAATTATTTCCGCGAAACTGCCGATCTATGGAATGATTTAATCGAGCCGTGGACCTACGTAACCGGCACCGCGCTGGCACAAAGACTGGGGGTTGAAGGGTATTACATCCGCATCGCTCCATCGCCGGGAATTCAGGACATTCTCAGAGAGGGCAAGGAATGCAAAGTCGGAGGCCTGCCACCCGCCGAGGTGATCAGCCCCGACGCCCTGGCCCTGGTGCGATTCGGTTTGCGGGCAGCCGACGATCCGCGAATCCTCAACACCGTCAAAGTCATCGATGAGATCAATGGCGTTGAGACACCCGCGGGGCCGGCGTGGCATCGTTATAACGGCGGCCATTACGGCGAAAGCGACAGCGGCGAGCCATTTCAACCGCACGGCCAGCATACGGGTCACGGCCGGGCCTGGCCGCTTCTCACCGGGGAGCGTGGCCACTACGAATTGATGGCGGGAAATGCGGAGAAAGCACGGCAGATGCTGCAAACAATGGCCGGCTTCGCGAGTCAGGTCGGCTTTCTTCCTGAGCAGGTCTGGGATTCGGATGACTTGCCCGACCGCGCTCTTTATCGCGGGCGTCCAACGGGTTCAGCCATGCCGCTGGCCTGGGCGCATGCCGAATACATTCGCCTCTTGCGATCCATGCGCGATGGCAGGGTCTTCGACCGCCCGACGGATACCGTGGAGCGGTATATCGACAGAAAAACGCGCAGCGGCCTTGCATTGTGGCGGTTCGATCATCAGGCAACGTCGTTTGCCGCCGGACGACGCCTCCGAATCGAGCTGCTCTCGCCAGCCGTCATCCATTTCTCGACGGATCATTGGGTCAATCCCCAGGATATCCAGACGCGCGACACCGGCATCGGGCTGCATGTGGCCGACCTCCCCACATCCGAAATGGAACCCGGCGAGAAGTTGAGTTTTACGTTCCGGTGGCGCGAAGACAATCGATGGGAGGGCAAAGATTTCCAATTGGACGTCGAAGCCCCGGCGCCTGAGTCCCCCAAACAAGCGTCTGCGTCATGGCGAGCTGATGTGCAGCGATCAATGGCCGGGAGCAGACGATGAGGACGGCATTAAAGGTACTCCGCAAGAGCGAAAACGGACGCTTCAATCGCCTTCGCCAGGACGATTCACGCACAGCGCCGGGTGTGGATGCGGCCATATCGCTGGAGCAAGCCCTTCGCAACGTCATTGACGGTGAGGTCCGGTTCGACAAAGGAACACGAGCGCTCTATGCAACCGATGGCTCCAATTACCGGCAGGCGCCTATCGGCGTTGTGATCCCCCGCCATATTCAGGATGTCCAAACCACTGTGCGCCTCGCGCGCGAACACGATGCCCCGATTCTCTGCCGCGGCGGCGGCACGAGCCTGGCGGGGCAATGCTGCAATGTCGCCGTCGTCATGGATTTTTCCAAGTACATGCACCAGGTGTTGCGAATTGACGAGAGTGCAAAGCTCGGCCATGTTCAGCCCGGCTGTGTTTTGGATCATTTCCGCGAAACCGCCAAAAAGGAAGCCGGCCTCTATTTCGGTCCCGATCCGGCGACACACAGCCGCTGCACCATTGGCGGCATGCTCGGCAATAATTCCTGCGGCAGCCATTCATTGCTCAGCAAAAAGCATGGATTCGGCGTTCGGATGAGCGACAACACCCATAGCCTGGACATCATGCTGTATGACGGTACGCGGCTGCACGTCGGGTCCACCTCGCCGGAAGAGTTGGAGGCGTTCATACGCGGCGGCGGACGGCGCGGCGAGATCTATTCCGCCCTCAAATCGATGGTCGATCGGTACGGCGATTTAATCCGGCGGAAATTCCCCAAGTTGGAGCGGCGCGTTTCGGGTTACAACCTCAACGACCTTCTCCCCGAAAATGGCTTCAACGTCGCGCGGGCACTCGTCGGTTCCGAATCGACGCTGGTCACTATTTTGGAAGCCGCCTTGCATCTCGTTCCAGCCCCTAAGGCGCGAAGCGTCGTCATGCTCGGGTTCAAGGATATCTATACCGGCGCCGAATGCGCGTTGGAGGTTCTGAAGTTCAATCCGATAGCCTGCGAGGGGATTGATGAATTGCTCTTTGAGTACGTGAAGAAGAAGGGGGATGAGAATGCAAGCCTGGCGATTCTTCCGCGGGGACCGGCGTTTTTGCTCGTCGAATTCGGCGGCGATTCAAAGAGCGACGCCGACGACCAGGCCAGGCGGATGATGGATCACGTCAAAGGCCTCAGCGATCGGGCCCCGGTGGACATGAAGCTTTATGATGATCCCAAGCAGGAAAAGATGATCTGGGATGTCCGCGAAGGCGGCCTGGGAAGCACCGCGTGGATTCCCGGCCATCCCGACACCTGGCCCGGCTGGGAAGATTCAGCCGTGCCCGTGGAAGCCATGCCGAAATACCTGCGAGAGTTGCGAGCGCTCTTTCACAAATATGGATATAACCCTTCGCTCTACGGTCACATGGGGCAGGGATGCGTGCATTGCCGCGCATCGTTCGATCTGTACACCGCCGCCGGGATAGAAAAGTACAAGCAATTCATGGATGACGCCGTTGACTTGGTGATGAAATTCGGCGGAGTAGCCTCGGGCGAGCATGGCGACGGACAAGCGCGCGGCCAGTTTCTCCCCAGGATGTTCGGGCCCGAATTGTTTGAAGCATTCAAGGAGTTCAAGCGCATCTGGGATCCGATGAATCGGATGAACACCGGCAAGGTGGTCAATCTGGAGGGCCCTGCCTACGGCATTACCGACAACCTGCGCGTCGGTCCGGATTACAATCCTCCGCAACCCAAAACCCACTTCGCCTACGCCAACGACCGCCACAGCTTTGCTCGCGCCGCGCTGCGGTGCGTAGGTGTCGGCGCATGCCGCCGTGAAGGCGGCGGGACGATGTGCCCCTCCTACATGGTGACGCGTGAAGAAAAAGATTCCACCCGCGGCCGGGCCCGAATGTTGTTCGAGATGATGAACGGCGAAGTCATCGACGATGGCTGGAAGAGCAAGGAGGTGAAGGACGCACTGGATCTCTGCTTTTCCTGCAAAGGGTGCAAGGGCGATTGTCCCGTAAATGTGGACATGGCCACTTATAAAGCGGAGTTTCTCAGTCACTATTACAAGGGACGGTT
>JBEKYH010000259.1:0-7294 GCA_049511115.1 Tepidisphaeraceae bacterium
ATGCTCATCGAGCCAGTCCCAGAAATGGCTCACGCTAAACCGATGGGGAATGACGACCGATCCGCCGCTGAGCAACGTCGGAATCAACGTGACGCATTCCGCGTTGATGTGATAGAGCGGCAGCACCAACAGGGAGCGATCCGAATCGGTCAGTTCGTGGGAGGCAACGGCGTTCCTGCCCCCGGCAAGAATTGTTTGATGAGAGTGCACCGCCGCCTTGGGGCGCCCGGTGCTGCCGGAGGAGTACATCAGAAGGGCTGCATCATCGGGAGTGGGTTCGAATGGCGCTTCAGCAGCCAGCGATGTCGTGGAAGCGCTAAAAATCCCATCCTCGTCGGCGGGAATCACCCGAACCGTGCGTTGCATCGTCGCCAACATTTCTTTCATTAAGTCGGCATACGAATCACTTACGTAGACGATGCTGGCGTCACAATGATCGAGGGTATAAGATAGTTGTGACGCTCCCGCCCGTACGTTCAGTGGCACCGATACAAATCCACCATACATGGCGCCCAGAAACAGCTCGGCCGTGAATAAGCCGTTATCAAGGACAAAGGCAACTTTATCCCCGGCGGCAAGTCCCGCACGGCGAAGTTCGCGGGATAAGAGAATGGAGCGTTCCTGCAACTGGCGAAATGTCAGAATCCTGCCAGTTTCGGGGCTGATGAGGAATGCGGTGTCGGGGCGAACTTGGGTATGATGGTCGATCAGTTCCTGAATTGTTCGAGCTTCCGTTGGGATTGACTCTTCACCAGGCGTCCCAGCATACGAAGAAGTGGGCGGGCGATTGCGAGCAATTCCTGACCCCCGGAATGTCGTGTCTAAAAATGTCATGCCGATTCGTTACAGCCGCTACGGCAGTTGGGGAAAGGCCCTAAAAACGACGCGCCGCACCCAAAATATTGTACGTACCCCACATTAATGCCCTCGCGGATTCAGGTCGGAAACCTCGGCGATTGGTGCGGGCACGATTAATCAGTCGCGCGCGCCCAACGGCTTGCAGTCATCGCTCAGAAACTCAAAACCCGCTGAGGCGACCTCGAAATTCCCGGAACGGTCTCTTGTTTGTTTTCATTCAGCCCGTCCGTGAGATTCGCATTCCCATGAGCGTTCCGTCAACAAACACCATCGCTATCGGGTGTCTAATCCACCTATCTGATATAGATTCCCCGGTAGATTCGACGTCCCAAGAAACTCGCCCATCACCCTTGGATTGTACATCATGCCCGCTTAAACACAAGACGATTTCCGGGCTTGGAGAGCGCCCAAAACACCAACAACCGTCTAATGCTCAGCGATTTTTCGAAAAGAACGCAATTTCGAGCAGGTTATCGGTCCATTGCGATAAGTGTGCTGGTTGCAATTTGCAAACAGTTGGCACCAAGGGCGTTTCTGCGTCAGGAACCCAGTTATGGGGACCGACTCAGAGTTGTACAGCCGACCTAAGGTCGCCTGGGGAGATGCGGTCTGAGGTATGTGCTTTTGCAGTCGTCTTGATGGCGCAAGTTGATATGGCCCAGACGCGAAGGGCGGCCCATGCGGCCCCCCTACCGCCGTCAACGCCCTTCCGCATTCGGACAATTCCGGAGACGCGACAGCGAACACGGCCAGAGATATCGCCAGGGATTCAGATTGCGGGCTTTACAGATTGCTTCCGCCACCGCCACAGCCCAAACGATCCAACCATGCCCAGCATGACCCCGGCAGCCACGCCACTACTTGGCAGCGGCACTGCCGGTGACGGCGGGTCGACCAGGCTCACATCGTCCAGCAGCAGATAGCCGGGATCATCGCGAGAGGCGAAACTGATCGTCGTCTGATCGGACGAAGCGTAGAAGTCCTCGGTGTATTCGACGTAGCCGGACTTGGGGAGGTCTGTCAGGTCGGCCAACTGGGCGCCATTTTCCGTGACGATAAATTGGCTGGGATCGCCGCCGTCCGAGGCGAGGTAGTAGCTCAAGGCATAGTAAGAATTGGGGACGGTTGCGACCGTTTGAGAGAGATTGGAAAGCGATCCGAACGAGCCAAGCATCGCGTAATACGAACCGCTGTGAGGGTAGTACGTTTTCGTGGCGAAATCTGTAACGAGGGATTCCCCGTCGGCATTGCCGGTGACGGTCCAGCCGGAAAAGCTGCCGGTCTCGAAGCCGCCGTTGGTGATAAGGTTGGGCATCAGCTGACCGGCCTTTGCGCAGGGAACGAGCGCGGATGAAACCAACGCAGCTTTTAAGATGGCGCCTACACGTGACGTCAAAGCAACAAAACCCACTTCTGCAGACTCACCCACTCCGACCGGCGAATGACTAACTAACGACCGATAATAGCGGCTGGCTCGCGGAAATGGCAACATAAATCTTACAAAATTCTTCATAAACATTTCACCGCGGGTAACAACCCCAACAGCGACTCGAAAAGCGAGCCTCGCAGGCAATTTTTGCGCCCCGCAGATTGTCATACGGGCCGCTTACTGCTAGAAACACATGCTAAGTGCCACTTTTGAGCCGCACTATGCGGAATATGGGCGATACCCGATGCCAATTTCCTTGAACCGGCTAGGGTTTTGGCAAGGTTGAATTGCCGGCCGAAGAATTGACCGTTGTTTCCGCGGGTTTGACTTTTGCGGATTTGTCAATTGTTGCGTTCCAAGCGGCCTGTCTCCGGGGTCGGGGGTTTTTCGCCGATAAATCGGTACGGCGACGTGCGTTGCGCGCTGGTGTAGCAAATAGTTGGCGCCCTTGGTTGGGGCGCAGGGTGCCGGTGCCATGACAAGGATGATCGAATGAGCGAGAGCATCGCGATTGATTGGAAAGAGCTGCATGGCAATCGCTTCGCCGGAGCACGCGCGCTGGTGACTGGTGGCGCGGGGTTTATTGGTTCGCATCTGGCCGAGGCGCTGGTCCGGCTTGGGTGTGAAGTGGTGGTCTTGGACGACCTGAGCGGGGGGTCGCGCGAGAATCTGGCGTCGTTTGGACCCGTTGAGTTTGTCGAAGGGTCAATTCTCGACCTGGACCTGCTGGCTCGCTGCACGCGCGGATGCCGTTACGTCTTCCACGAGGCGGCATTGGGATCGGTCCCCAAGAGCGTGGAAGAGCCGCGTCTCTATAATGAAGTGAACACAATCGGGACTCTCAACGTACTACAAATAGCACGCGCCGCTAAGGTTTTTCGAGTCATGTTTGCTGCAAGTTCCAGCGCGTACGGAGAAAACTCAGTTCCCTGGATCGAGGATCAGGCCCCCCTGCCGCGGAGTCCGTATGCCGCGACCAAGCTTGCCGGTGAAGGTTTGATGCGTGCCTACTCGGCCAGCTACGGGCTGGATACCGCGTCACTTAGATACTTCAACATATTTGGGCCTCGGCAAAACGCCAACAGTGCCTATGCCGCGGTGATCGCCGCTTTTGCGAAGGCACTTTTGGCGGGCAAGCGGCCAGTGATTTACGGCGACGGATTACAGTCGCGCGACTTCACCTTCGTGGCGAACGCCGTTCAGGCAAATCTACTGGCCGCTGTGCGAAAACAGCGGATCGAGGGAGAAGTGTTGAACGTCGGATGCGGCGCGAGGATTTCCGTCAATCAACTGGCAACGACGATGGCGGCGGCGCTCAAGCGCCCCGATCTGACGGCGATTCATGAATCCGAGCGGGCCGGAGACATCAAGCATTCGTTTGCGGACCTGGCGCGCGTCCGGCAATGGCTTGGCTATGAGCCCATTATCGGATTCGAGGCTGGATTGGAACAAACGATGGCGTGGTATCGGTCGGTGTTGCCGGCCATTTGATAGATGACTTGTGATTGCTGCAAGACGTGATCGTTGATGTACAGGTTATGGAAGTGCGTCATTTTGAGTGCCCGATTGATTTGTGCGTGGTTGGTGATCTTGAGGTTTGAAGTGCGTTAATTCGGCCGTTCGCGGTTTGGCCTGGGGCGAGATGAATCGCCTATCAGCCATTAGGGAAATCCGCCTAGGTGAGAAGCAATGCTCTTTCTGATGGCGGATGATCGACTCCTTGGCGAGATTGTTGGACGTTATCTTTGGCGATCCGGGAAGGATGTACCGGATGTGATGACCGTGCACAACGGATGTGCCAGATGAGAAGCAATCAAGTCGTCTGATGTATTGAATTCGCATTTTGAGTTGTATGTCGCATCCGCGATGGAGAGTAGCGTTCTCTAGTCGTGTAATTCGGATTTCATATTGGTATTGGGCTGTTTATCGGAAGAGTTAAACCATATCCCCCAGTTTGTCGATGCACCCATTGGCTCGATTAAACCGCCGGCAGGAATGGGACAGCGGTTGAGGCGTGAGCGGAGGTTGAGAAAATGCAATCCCGAAGTCGTCGCCTGCGGAGCGCAGGCAAAAAACTTTACGCAGCGGTCACTCCCTGCCCACGGTTCCACTGGGAATCCCTGGAATCGCGCATCCTGTTGTCGGCAAGCTTAGCCGATGCGACGGACAGCTCGTTGGCATACGACAGCGCTGGCAATCTTCACGTTGCATACTACGACACGAGCACAAATGAGCTCTCATATTCTGTTGAATCCGCCAACGGCACTTGGTCGACGCCCGTCGAGATTGCACCGATGGGCGCGGATTCGGGACACCAGATATCACTTGCGATTGGGCAAAATGGTGAAATCGACATTGCTTATTATGACTCGTCCGCCATGGATTTGAAGTTCGCCAAACTCGTCGGCGATACCTGGAGCGTGTCAACCATCGATTCCGATGGAGACACCGGGATCAATCCGGATTTGAGTTTTCTCAGTGACGACACGCCGGTGGTCACATACTTCAGTCAGCAGAACAATGAATTGGAAGTGGCCTCTTACCGCCACAAGGGCTGGCACATTTCCGCAATTGGGGCCTCGGCCGGCGAGTACACTTCAGTGGCCACGAATCCGGCCACGGGCGTTCCGTCGGTCGCATATGAAAACGCCAGCGGCGAGATCGAGACGGCGTCGTTGAGCCGGCCGGGGGCTTCATCGGCCACGCAACTCGGCACCAACCTCGCAGGACCGGCGGCGATATCTCTGGCCTATTCGCCCACCGACAATGCGGCGGTGGCGTATGAGAATGCCCGCAGCAAAGTGATCAAACTGGCCCAGAGCGATCCCGATGGCGATGTCGCGGTCACGACGATTGCCTCGGTCCCCAAGGGAACCAATTCCCAGGCGACTCTGTTGTTCAATCCGGCGACGGGCTCGCCGCAAGTGGTCTATGACAACAGCTCTCTGGATGGGACGTTTTTAGCCAAGTACCATCCGGCCACGTCGTCTTGGCAAAGCAAGCCGCTGCAATACGGTGTGACGGTTGTTGCGGACGCCGCGACAGTGGCGCCGGGGAACGCCATCGTCTATGCCGCGATCGACACGACGGGCACGGCGACGCTGGCAGTCAACAACACCGCCTCCACACCGGCCCCCCCGACCAAGGTGGAAGCCACCGCGATTTCGACAAATCAGATCAACGTAACCTGGGCGGACCCAACGCAGGACTCAACCGAATTTGTGGTTGCGCAGTCAACGGATGACGTGAACTTTACTCCGGTGGCGATGGTTGACCCGACGGTAACTCAATACACCGCGACGAACCTTGCCCCCGCGACGACTTATTATTACCAGGTCAGCGCTGTCGGAACGGACGGATCGCAATCCCTCGGGATTGTCGCCGCCGATGCCACCAGCGCCTCGCAAGTCACGGCAGCATCGACAACGCAGCCGGCCGGCCCAGTATCGATGATAACAGGAATCGTGTACGAGGATGCGAATGATTCGGGCACATTTAACAGCGCCGGCGTTGGCGCTCCGCCGCAGTCGGACTCATGGGGCGGCTCAATCGCCAATCTCGGCGATTACAGCTACGACTACGGAATCGGCACACAGCTGACGCTGACGGGCGTCGATACCAACGGCAACAGCGTCGGCCCCATCACAGTCAGCAGCGATCCCGGGACGGGAGATTACAGCTTTGGCGGTCTGAACGCCGGGACTTATACGATTAAGCTGGTGGCGCCCGCGGGATATTTACCAGGCAAAGAAAATTCCAGCGGCATTATCGCCAGTGTTGTGGTGACGACGGGCGAAACGCTGGCCGCTCAGAATTTCGGCGAAATCCTGCCGGCCGCGGTGAACGGTTTTGTCTACAACGACGCCAATGATGACGGAGCCATGGAATCGGGCGAATCGGGCATCACCGGCGTGACCGTCGCGCTCAACGGCACGGACGATTTGGGAGATACTGTTTCGCTGAACACGACGACGGCGTCCAGTGGCTCGTATTCCTTCACCAATTTGCGCCCGGGAACGTACACGGTCACCGAGACCGCGCCGAGCGGATTCCTGGCGGACAAACAAAACACAGGCTCCAGCGGCTCGCAGGCGCTCGCCCAAGGCGGCGCGCTGAACGCGATCGATTTCGGCGAACTCGCGCCGGCCAGTGTGGCTGGATATGTCTACAACGACGCCAATGACAATGGGACAATGGGTTCGGGCGATGCCGGCATTTCCGGCGTGAGCATTGCCTTGACCGGCACCAACGATCTTGGAAACGCCGTCTCGCTGAACAGCACGACGGCGTCCAGCGGCGCGTATTCATTTGCTAATCTGCGACCCGGAACCTACACCGTCACCGAAACCGCTCCGAGCGGCTTGCTGGCGGGAAACCAGAATCCCTCGGGGAGCGTGTCGCAGATCATCGTCGCGGGCGCGAATTCAACAGGGGTCAATTTCGCGGAACTTTCGCCCGCCACCGTGAGCGGATTCGTCTACAACGATACCAATGACAATGGGACGATGAACTCCGGCGAGGCCGGCATTTCCGGCGTGAGCATCGCCCTCACAGGAACCAATGATCTTGGAAACGCCGTCTCGCTGAACACCACGACGGCGTCCAGCGGAGCATATTCATTCGGTAATCTTCGTCCCGGCGCTTATACCGTGACGGAGACAGCACCCAGCGGCCTATTGCCCGGCCTGCAGAACCCAACCGGTTCCAGCGGCTCGCAAACGGTAACGGCTGGCGCCAGCCTGAGCGGAATCAGCTTCGGCGAAATCACCCCGGCGACCGTGAGCGGCTATGTCTACAACGACGTCAACGACGACGGCACGAAACAATCCGGCGAATCCGGCATTTCCGGGGTGACCATCGCTCTGAGTGGCACGAACGATTTGGGGAACACGGTGGCCCTGAATACAACGACGTCGTCGAGCGGTGCCTATTCGTTCATCAATCTGCGACCCGGCACTTATACGATCACCGAGACAGCGCCCAGCGGATATCTTGGCGGCAAGCAGA
>JBEKYH010000260.1:0-7265 GCA_049511115.1 Tepidisphaeraceae bacterium
GCAACACGTTCCAGACCCGGAGTACGTTGGCGAAGATCAACGTCGATATCTGTAACATGTGCCATCCGTTCTTCACCGGGAAGCAAAAGTTCGTCGATACGGCGGGCCGCGTGGAGCGGTTCAGCAAGAAATTCGGCGGGACGTACAGCTTCCAGAAGACGGCGCCTGATCCCAAGGCCAAAGCGGTTGCGGCCAAGAAGTGATCAACGAAACCGTCTGATCGCTTCGTTTGGCGGGGCGGTTTTTTCGGATAGGGCCGATGTGTTCGCTCGCGGCGAAGCCGAGGGTTACAATGGCCGCATCTGACATGGTTCGCCGGGTCGTGGCCATATTCGCGGGGTTGTTCATTGCGGCCGGCTGCGCGCAGGTGAAATCGCCGGCACCGCAGGGACCGCTGGCGTCGACGCCGCCCGCGACAGCGCCGGCGCCCGATGACAAATCTCTCCTGGCCCTCGATCAAATTCAGCCGCCGGTAAAGCTGGCGGGGCCGCGGCCGGCAACGCAGCCGGACGAGTTGGCGCCGGCGAAATCGCTGGCGCTTTATGGAGCGGCTCGAGCGGCGATGGACGATAACCAGCCGCTGAGTGCAGTCACGTCGCTGCAGCAGGCAATCGCGCTTGATCCGGATAGTTTTGAGCTGTATCGCGCGCTGGGGGAGGCGCAGTTGGCCGCCTTGCGGCAGCCCAATGACGCGGAATTTCATTCCTTTGAAAAGGCGTTGGAACTTCGCCCCGATAACCTCCGACTGCAGGCGCTTCTGGCGGCGCAATATGCGGCAGGGAATCGACTCGACGATGCCTTGAGGCACCTGCGACTGGCGCTGCAGACGCGGCAGTATCAACAGGATGAAGTCGCCGCGGCCGGGGTGGATCTGTTGCTGGCCCGCCTTCTCCAGCAAGAGGGGTATGACACGGCGGCGCTGGACCGCTATCAGGTTCTGCTGGGTCGGTTGCAGAACCCAAGCTTCGCGTTGCGATCAGATCCGGATTTGGGTCCTTTGGCGGACAATCCCCAGAGCGTGTGGCTTGAGGTTGGTTTTCTGGATGAGAAGCTCGGCAAATGGGCCGATGCGCTGGCCGCCTACCAACCGGTTGCGCAGGGAGACCCCTCGAATTTCGATTTGCAGGCCAAGGTCGTGCGCATGTTGTCGAACCTGGGGCGCACGCAGGATGCGATCAATCAGGGCGCCGATGTTGTGATGCGATTCGATGCCAGCGAGGATTCATTGGCGTTGCTGAAAAGCGTTTGCTCGGATCGGGGCGTGGATGAGATCAGCGCCCTGACGCAAATTCATTCGGCTAATCCCTCCGACAGTGCGGCTCTGGTCGCGTTGGCCGCGGTTCTCAACGAGAAGGGGCAGACGACGCAGGCTTGCACGCTCCTGCAACAGGCGCTGGCGGCGGGGGTCGCGGGGGATGCCAATCGGGAAGTCACAAACCAACTCCTGGGGCTGTACCTCAAGCAACAGGACGTTCCTTCGGCGGCGCGATTGTTGATTGTTTATCTGGCCCGACACCCGGATCAGGTGGGCGAGGCGGAGGATTGGTGGGATGAATTGCTGCGGCCAAGCCAGGCGGAGCCGCTGCGGCTGGTGACGTTGCAGCATTTGGTTCCCGACGCGACGTCAGGGGTTGATCCAAAGGCGTTTGAATCGGCGAAACTGTTCCTGGTGTGGCGTCTGGCGGATTTGTGGCGGCGCGATGCGCTGGCGCGAACGGCGCTGGAACAGTCCGTGGCCACGGGCAAGCCGTTTCCGGCGGCATACAGGCAGCTCGTTCTCGATGATTGGGCGCGGGACGATTGGGATGAGGCGCGCAAGCAGATGGCGTCCGACGATCTGGCTGCATCGGCGGAAAAGGCGGGCGATCCCGCGCTGGCCTCGGAGGTTCGCGGTCTGGCGGCGCTGAGCGACAAGCGGCCGGCCGATGCCGCGGCACATTTCGAGCAAGCGCTGGTCCTGGGCGGTTCTTCGCCGCAGCTTTTGCTCACTTATGCGGCGGCGTTGCACGACGCCAATCAGGATACCAAGGCCCAGCAGATTCTGTGGAAACTGGTGGGCGAGCACCCGCAGGATGACCAGGCGTGGCAGGGCCTGTTTGAGTTTTATCAAAACCAGCAGGAAGTGGATCAGGAACACGACGTATTGTCGCAATGGCTGGGGGCTATCCCTGCGTCGGTGCAGGGGCGGCTGGTGGAGGCTAACTTTGCAGTGGAGGAAGGGAACACAGCGGTCGCCGAGTCCGTGCTGCTCAAAATCTTCGCCGACCATGATGACAATCCCGATGTGATCGCGTCGCTGGTGAACCTGGGGGCGCGGACGGGGCGATTGGATTTATTCGTCAATCGCCTGGAAGATTTGCGGCATCGCGAACCGGGAAACAGCGCCGTGCTGGAATGGCTGGTGGAGATTTATAGCGGTCAGGGCCAGACGGCCCAGGCTACGAAAGTGCTGGATGAAGCCCGGGCGGCGGCGGCCAAGGACGCCGACCTGCTGTATCAGATCGCCCATTTGTATGAGAAGGTGGATCAGGAGCGGACGACGGAAGATGTTCTTCAGCAGGTGATCGCGCTGGATCCGAATCAGGCGGCTGCGTGCAATGATCTTGGATTTAGCTGGGCGGACCAGGGGCGAAATCTGGATCGGGCCGAGGCCCTGATTCGCACGGCGGTGTCGCAGGAGCCCGATAACGAAAGCTACCTCGACAGCCTGGGATGGGTGCTTTACAAGGAAGGGCAGTTTGCTGAGTCCGAGGAGTACATGCAGAAGGCAGTGGGGCCTTCGCTGGACCCTGACCCGGTCGTGCTGGATCATTACGGCGATGTGCTTTATCGTCTGGGGCGAGGTGACGACGCAGCCAAGCAATGGCAGAGGTCACTGGACGGAATTGACTTGCAGCCGCCGGATCGGCAGGACCTCAAGGGCCTGAAGCTGACCTTGCAAAAGAAGCTCTCGCAGCAGAAGCAGGGAGAAGCCGTCAGCGTGGCGCCTATCGCCGACGCGAAGTAAATCAGCCGAGAATTCAATTATGTCGGGACACAGCCACTGGGCGAAGATCAAACGATCCAAGGGGGCCAACGACGCCAAGCGCGGAAAAATCTGGAGTAAGATCGCGCGCAAGATCATCATTGCGGCCCGGTCGGGGGGCGACCCGCGCGATAATCTCAACCTTCGCTACACGATTGAAGAGGGCAAAGCCGCCAACATGCCCAAGGACACCATCGAGAAGGCGATCCTGAAGGGGACGGGCGAACTGGGCGGCGAGAATTATGAATCGGCGACCTATGAGGGATATGGATCAGGCGGGGTGGCCATCATCATTGAGGCGCTGACCAACAACCGGGCACGGACCGCGCCGGAATTGCGATCGATTTTTGAGAAGCATGGGGGCGCGCTGGCGGCCAGTGGTTCGGTGGCGTTTCAATTCATCAAGCGCGGCGTGATTGCCATCAAGAGCAGCGCGGTGGATGAGGAAAAGCTGATGGAGAAGGCGCTCGACGCCGGGGCGGAGGATGTGCTCAATGAGACCGAGGCGTATGAAGTGCTGACTTCGCCGGCCGGCTTGCACAAAGTGAAAGAGGCGCTGGCCGCGGCGGGGATACCGGTCGAAGCCGCTGAAATCACTTATCTGCCTTCCAGTTTGGTTTCGCTCGATGCGGAAAAAGGGCGGAAGCTCACCAAATTGATTGATGCACTGGAAGATAATGATGACGTTCAATCGGTGAGCCATAACGCGGAAATACCGGATGATGTCGCAGTGTGAGGGTGGGCGCGAGCGTGGTTCAGCGGGGCGCGGCCGCAAGCAGGTTTTGGATCGCCGTCACTTCGTCGGGGGATAAACGTCGCGGATCGTCGTCGGCGAATGCGTCATTGTCGCGCAGGGCCTGGCGGGCCTGGGCGATTGCTTCAACGGGCTTGTGAATCAGGATCAAAGCGCCGGCATAGAGGCGGCGAATTTGGGCGTCGTTGATGCGCTTGGGTTCCTCGGGAGGCAGGGCGTCGTTGTACTGAAGCGCCAATTCATATTGCCGGGCGGCTCCTTCGGGCATTCGCATTTGCAGGAGGGCGTTGGCGTAGTCGAGCCGCAGGGAGGCCTCGTTGGGATCGAGGTCGAGGGCCTTTTCATAATCGGCTTGCATTCCGGCGGCGTCATTCAAGAACTGGTTGGTCCGCGCGCGGGTGCTGTAGTAGCTGACCATTGAGGGGTTGATGGCAATGGCCTGATCGAGCAGGCGCTTCATGGCGGAGTAATCAGGCAGTGATTTGCCTGATTCGGCCATGGCGGCGCGATAGAGGTAATCGGCGTTGTAGGGCACCCAGGTGGAGGAGGACTGATAGTCCTGCTCAGCATGGTCATATTGGGGTGGGTCGAGGTGGAGTTGATCATCGCCGTCATGGGCGATCCCTTCAGCAACGACGACGGGGGCGGTGAGAAAAATCGCGGCGGCAACCCAGAGCGCGCCTCCGCCGGCAAATTGGACGATGCTCAGGAGTCTGGCCGGGGCGATGGTGGCCTGGCGACGCACGCCCAGGGCGCTGCCGGCCAATAGTGCGAAGAGCATCATCGGGCCGGTTTCGAAGAGGGAGAATTCGATCAAATTGTGAATCAAGAATGCGCCGAGGGAGGCGAGGATGGCGTACAAGACCCACGGGGCGGGGCGCTCGTCGAGATCGGAATGGCGAAGGGAGCGGACGGCCCCCAAAATGCCGCCGAAGACGAGAACGAAGGCGAAGAGGGTTCGATTGAGCAGATCATTCAGGAGACTCATCCAGCCCTGGGTGAAATCGGCGGCGGAGAGGAGGCCCAATCCGATTCCCAAGGCGGAGATGATCGCCAGCCAGCGGATGCCATCGGGCGCGGCGGCGGCGAGATCGGGGGCGTCGGAAAGAGGAGGGGGCTGTGCCGGGCGGGCGAGTTCCCACCAGAGGCGGGCGATCCAGGCAATGCCCAGGGCCAAGCCAATGATGCCAAGTTCGGTGAGAAAGCGCAGGAGGAAGTTGTGTGGGTCCTGGATTTCTTCAGATGCCTGAAGCAGGCGGTAGTGAAGGTAATGGAGGCCGAAATTGCTCCAACCGACGCCAAGGAGCGGGTGGTCGTGGTGTAATTGGCGGGCGGCGATCCAGTATCGCCAGCGGAAATTGAGGCTGGCGGTGGGCAAGCCGCCAAACCAGATGCCGTAGCCGACGACGGCGACCATGCCGGCGAGAATGAGGCGTACGCCGGTGGCGTAGGCGCGGCGCGCTGAAGAAAATGCGCGCGGGAATCTCCAGATCGCCAGCAGAATTATCGCGACGATCAGTGTGGTGATGAAGGCGGCCTTGCACTGGGTGAGGTAGAGAATCCAGAGCGTGGGCAGGAAGGCGGCGGCGATGGCGGCGGCGGTTTCGTTCTCGCCGGCGGCAAGGCGCTGAATTGCTAATCCGGCGCTGACGCCCATGAGCAGAACCAAGGTCGCGGCGAAGGAATTGGCGGAGCTGGTGAAACCGAGCAATTCACTGTTTTGCAGCTTGGTCTCGAGCTGGCGGGTCGAAAAGTCGCCGGGTTTCCAGTTGAGCTGGGCGAGGATTTCGGTCTTGTGCTTTTGGTACCAGGCCAGCGTGTTGGGCATGTCGCTGTAGCGCCAGAGGATGGCGTGGATCAGATTGACCAGGAGCAAGCCGAAGCAGATGGCAGCGACTAGGCGGAGGCGGCCCCAGGTGGTGACGACCTGTGCGGCGGCCCAGAGCAGGGCCATGGCCGCGGCGAGATGCGCGGAGGAGACGATGGCCGCGAATTTGTCGTCGGACCATAAGGTGCTCGCCGCCGCCCAGGCGGCGAGGATGCCGCCGAATAAACATGCCCAGCTCATGGGGCGCCGTTCGATTTTGCCGAGGGCGCGGCCGGCGAGAATGAGCAGGGCGGGGAGGCAGCACACAAGATCGAGAATGAGTCCCACGCCAGCGCCGCCGCCGCGTGAGGAGAGGATGGATTGCGGCCCGAACGGCTCGCGCACGCTCTCGAGGATAGTTGCGCGCGCGATCACGGTCACCAAGGCGATGACCAGGGCCCAGAATGTGAGGCGGCTTGGGGCCGGTTGGGTCATTGCTCACTTCTCCGGGGGCAGCGGGTGCTGTTCGAGCAGGGCGACCACGCCGAGGATCAGAAACGTCTGACCCACCAGGAGCATGGCTGAATAGGTCGTGCGCACCTGCGGCAGAATGATGGCCGCAACGGAGGTGGCGGCGGTCACAAGATACAGGCAAAGCACGGCGGTGCGACGTGACATTCCGCGGGCCACCAGACGGTGGCTGAAGTGATTGGTGTCGCCCACGAAGGGGCTTTGTCCGCGCAGGATGCGCAGAAAACTGACCACAACCAGATCATAGAGCGGAAGAGCCAGGACGATCACCGGCGAAAAGACGGACCACCAGCGGTTGGCGAAATCGGCGCCGGGCGGCAGGTATGTGCCCAGGACGGTCATCACTCCCAGCAAAAAACCCAGGAGCAAGCTGCCGCTGTCGCCCATGAAAATCCGCGCCGGGGGAAAATTGAAGCAAAGAAATCCAAGGATCGCGCCCAGGAGCAGCGCCAGGGCCGCGGCGACGAACCATTGCTGGATGGAAAGAGCGGCAATCAGAAAGGCGGTTGTGCAGACGGCGGCAACTCCGGCGGAGAGACCGTCCATGTTGTCGAGGAAATTAAAGGCATTGGTGACGGCGGTGATCCAAAGAATGGTGAGGACCTGCGACGGCCAGCGCCCCCAGCCGAGGTACTGGTCGAGGGCGGTCAGGATGCGGCGGTCTGCGCCGAACACCAGGGCGCTGGAGAGGGCCAATTGGCAGAGGAGTTTTGGATAGGCCCCCAATGCGCTGCGGTCGTCGATCAAGCCAAGGATATGCAAGCCGGCCGCGGCCGCCAGGATTGCTATTGCCAGAGGTGTCTGCTGGCGTGCTCCTGACCAGTAGGCTTGCCAGGGAAATTCGAGCGTATTGGCGGGGGGAGAAGCGACGTGAAGTAAAATCAGGCCCGCTCCGAGGGGCAATGCGAAGCCGAGGAAGATGGCGATTCCGCCGCCGAGGGGCTTGGGGTTGGCGTGTACCTTGCGGCCACCGGGGCGATCGATAAAGCCGATGCGCGCCGCCAGCGGGATGATGAGCCAGGTCGAAACCCAGGAGATGGCGAAGCTAACGGCCAGCAGGCCAAGGATGGCACGAAGCATGAGCAGGCCCAAGATAACCGGGTTGGGGCGAAAATTGGAGAGGAGCGAAGCAAGGACTGACGACTGGG
>JBEKYH010000261.1:0-7239 GCA_049511115.1 Tepidisphaeraceae bacterium
ATCAGGGGAACTTGCACGCTGTTCGTGGAGTCCAAATGGAATGGACTCTGCCTCGTTCTGTCCGGTTCAAACGGCGCCAGCCAACTTGCCTTAAAATAGATGGCGTTTACCAGAACGAGGCGCGTTTGTGCGTCGAGGGCTCCAGGGGAAATAAGTCTGGAAATTTTTCCCATCGTATTCTGTTCGACCCATTCGTTGATCTTGTCCGCCGCCGCACCGGGGGCCCCGATGAAGTCCGCCTCGCGCAGGCTGGCGCCGTAGTTTCTTCCCAGCAAAGAAAGGAAGTCCGGATTGTAGGACATGCCGCTCTGACCCCATAGGGCGTTGGCGACCGCGAGTTGGTACAGGGTCTTGTTGCCCATTTGGCCGCCGCCATCCAGATCAAGAGACAGTTTCGCATAGGCGGCGTGGACCGTGTCCCCGGGCACGGAGAAATGCAGCGTCTGCGCCATCTGCTCTGCCGTTTGCCCGCGCGCGCCGGCATAGGTCATGGCCAATGCCGAACTGATGCTGTAGGGAGAGAAGGATAAATTGCCGGAATTACCGGCCAGATGGCTGTAGAGATCAAGGGCAAAAGCGTTGCAATCGTTAGCCACGATCGACGGATCGGCGGAGATAGCAGCCAGGGGATGACCGGAAGCCGGGCCAGATGCCGGGGAAGCAGGCGGCGCGGCCGATGGCGCGGTGGGTTGTGCGGCGGCGACGGGATCGACGGCGTTGGCAATTTCGTCCAAGAGGCCCGCGATCCGGGCTTGCACAAGACGCGAGTTGATAACCAACAGGCGGCCATCGATTTCCTCCATCCGGCCCGAAGTTCCGCCGTTTTCCATCCACGTGTCGGGCCCGGCGTCGTCTCGGATCAACCCCCTGATCGACTGCGTCAGGTCCCCAGCGCTGGGTGTTGATTCGGAATCCGCCCAGCTCGGCAGCATAAATTGCCGCCCAGGGGACTTGGGCGGGGCCTGGAGTAATTTGGCTACTAGTCCGCGCAGGTCGTAGACGCGGGTGACCAGGTCCTGATTGAGGTCGTCAACGGTCGAGATCGTGATGATGCCGTCGTAGATTTCGTAATCCAGCTTGTACCCGGGGGCGGCGGCGCGAAGCGTCTGCTCCAGAGCCCAGGCGGCGGGAATATCCGTCAAATGCAAGGTCACGGGTGTGTTTGGGTCGATGCCTGCCGCCTGCAGGGTGCGGGAACGCAAAACGACGTTCACGCCGGTGACCTGGTGAAAGTAGTTGATTGCGTCGGTGAGGTGGCAATTGGTCAGCGTGTATTGAGGCAACACAGTCTGAAGCTGGCGCACAACCCTTGCGTCCGCGGCCACTTCGCTTGGATTTTCCAGGTCGGGAACCGGCGTGTGCCAGGCGTCCAGCTTTGGGGCTGCGGCTGACGGATCGTCGGCATTGGCACAGCCAATAAGTCCAAGTGCTAACGCCAGGGCCAGCGCAAATCGCAATCGGAGAATGCCGCAACTCATGGCCGGTCTCCTTCCGCAAGGACCACCAAGTACGGAATCATAGCCGATTTCTCTCAGCCCCGCTTGCCACCTGCGACCGCTGACCGCATATTCCCCTCACGGCTATGGCGGAGCTTACGATTCAACAAGCCTTCGATCTTGCATTGCAGCGCCATCAGGCTGGGCAGTTGCGCGAGGCGGAGCAGATATACCGGCACATCCTTTCGGTGCAGCCGAATCATGCAGGGGCGATGCACTTCCTGGGCGTTATCGCGCGGCAGTCGGGCCGAAACGATATCGCCGTGGATTTGATTGGCCGAGCCATCGCCATCAATCCGACGTATCCAGGAGCGCACAATAATCTTGGCACGGCGCTGCGAGACATCGGCCGACTTGATGAAGCGATTGCCGCCTTTCGTCAGGCCATCGCACTTGCGGCGAATAGTCCGGAACCCCACTTCAATCTCGCCAATGCGCTGCACGACAAGGGCCAACTGACAGAGGCCATCGCGGTGTATCGGCAAGCGATTACCCTGCGGCCCAACCATGCCGAAACCCACCTGAACCTGGGCATTACATTGAAAGACAGCGGCCAGCGCGATGCGGCGATTGCAGCGTATCGGCAGGCGATTGCAATCAAGCATGACTTCCCTGACGCGCTCTACCATCTGGCCATTGCCTTGCGCGAAGCGGGGCAGGTTGACGGCGCCATCGCCGCCTATCGCCAGACGATTTTGCTCCGGCCCGATTATCGCGGGGCGCACAATAATCTCGGCAACGCGTTGCACGACAGCGGCCAAATTCGCGAGTCCATCGCCGCCTATCGCCATGCCATTGTCCTCGATCCGCACTTGCCTGGGGCGTACAGCAATCTGGGAAATGCGCTCAGGGAGACGGGGGAGATCGAAGAGGCCATCGCCGCGTGCCGCCGGGCGATTACGCTTAATCCCCATTTCGCTCAAGGCTACTACAACCTTGGCAACGCGCTGAAAGAGAAAGGGCAAAGGGAGGAGGCCGTCGCGGCGTATCGACAGACGATTGTGCTCAATCCCAACATTGCCGAGGTGCACAACAATCTCGGCAACGTACTCAATGAAATAGGCCAGGTCGAAGCGGCAATCGTCTCCTATCGCCAGGCGATTGCGCTCAATCCCAACGTGGCTCAAGTGTATAATAATCTGGGCAATGCGCTGGCGGAACTCGGCGAGCTCGAAGCGGCCATTGCTTCGCATCGTCGCGCCGTTGCGCTTGATCCCACGTTGGCCGAAGCCCGCAATAATCTTTCTATGTGCCTCCTGCGGCGCGGCGAGTTTGACGAGGGATGGGTCGAGCATGAATGGCGCTGGAAAGTCAGCCGCCTGGAGCAGGCTCGACCGTTTACGCAGCCAACATGGAGGGGGGAAGACCCCAACGGCAAGATCATTTTGCTTCACCCCGAACAGGGTTTTGGCGACTCGATTAACTTTCTGCGTTACGTTCCGCTGCTGGCCGCGCGCGGGGCGAAGGTGGTTCTGGAAATCCAAAGCGAGCTAAAGAGATTGGCGGAGCGATTGGAGGGCGTAAGCACTCTTGTACCGCGCGGGCGGCCGCTGCCGCCGTTTGATTATCACTGCCCGATTCTCAGTTTGCCGCTGGCGTTCAAGACCAGGCTGGATTCGATCCCGACCAATGTGCCCTATCTGTCTGCGGATCCGGCGCTTTTGGAATCATGGCGGCGAAAGTTATCGCCGCCGGGCGGGGGCCTGAAAATCGCGCTCAACTGGGCGGGTAACGCGAATTTCAAAGGCGATCGCACTCGGTCACTGACTCTAGACCGCCTAGCACGATTCGCCAACATCACGGGCGTAACCTTTTACAGCATTCAAAAAGGCGTTGCTGGTCTCCATTCCGATAACCCGCCGCCGGGCTTACGCCTGATCAACCTCGGTCCGGACCTGCATGATTTCGCCGACACCGCGGCCGTGATGAGCCTGATGGATCTGGTCGTCACGACCGACACCAGCGTGGCCCATCTCGCCGGCGCGCTGGGCCGGCCGACTTGGGTGATGTTGCAATTTGTATCCGATTGGCGATGGCTGTTGGGTCGAGAGGACAGCCCGTGGTATCCGACGATGCGATTGTTCCGGCAGATGAGCCGAGGAGACTGGGAGGGAGTGATTACGCGGGTTGCGGAGGCGCTGACGGCTTTCATCGAATCGAAATCGCGCACCGCATAACATCCGGTTGATTATGGTTATCGAATGATACGCGGCATCGGATATTCTTATCTCCAGCATGGACCAATTGACGATCCAACAAGCCTTTGTTGTGGCGACGCAGCACCATGCGGCGGGCCGCTTGAATGACGCGGAGCAGTTATATCGGAGCATCCTGGCTCGACAGCCGCGGCATGCCGGCGCGATGCATAATCTCGGCCTGATCGCGCATCAGATGAAACGTGACGACGTTGCTTTGGAATTGATCCGCGGGGCGATTGCCATCGATCCCAATTATGCCGACGCCTACAAAAGCCTCGGCCACATTTTGCGGCGCCAAGGGCAGACCGAGGAGGCCGTCGTCGCGTATCGGAGGGCCATTGCGCTGAATCCCACGGATGCCGAGGCACATGCCAATCTTGGATTCGCCCTGAAGAATAAAGGTCAACTCGATGAGGCGATTGCCGCATATCGGCAGGCCACCGCCCTTCGGCCCGACTATGCCCATGCTTACTACAATCTTGGCATCGCCCTGAAGGATGCGGGACGGCTCGATGAAGCCATTGCCGCTTATCGCCGGGCGATCGCGTGCGAGGCTGGATTCTACGAGGCCCACAGTAATCTCGGCGTCGCTCTGAGAGATGCCGGACGTCTCGATGAAGCGGTCGCCGCTTATCGGCAGGCCGTGGCGCTTCGGCCCGGCCTTGCGCCGGCGCACTTCAATCTGGGAATCGCCCTGCACGAAGCCGGATTCCGCGATCAGTCTATCACCGCGTATCGCCATGCGGTCGCCCTTGATCCCGGCATGGCCCAGGCCCACGACAATCTGGGAAATGTTTTGCGGGACTGCGGGCGGCTGGATGAGGCGATTGTCGCCCATCGGCAGGCCATCGCGCTTCAGCCTCATTTCGCCCAATCCCAATACAATCTCGGGAATGCGTTGCGCGACGCGGGAGATTTAGACGGGGCGGTCGCCGCGTTTCGACAGGCCGTTGCCCTTCGGCCCGACTTTGCGGAAGCTCACTACAATCTGGGAAATGTTTTGCGCGAGGCGGCGCGCCTCGATGAGGCCGTCGCCGCGTTGCGGCAAGCCGTTGCCCTGCGGCCCAACTATGCCGAGGCTCACAATAATCTCGGCATCACCCTTCACTACCAGCTTCAGCGTGAAAAGGGCATAGCCGCGAGTCGGACGGCCATTCGCCTTCAGCCGGATTACGCCGAAGCTCATTACAATCTCGCAAGAGGGTTGCTGTCGGGAGGTGATTTTGAGGAAGGATGGTCGGAGCACGAATGGCGATTGAAAGCACCAGGATTGCAACCGGCCCGGACGTTCCCTCAACCGCGGTGGCATGGTGAGGACCTGCATGGAAAGATAATTCTGGTCTACACCGAACAGGGGTTTGGCGATGCCATCCAGTTCCTGCGTTATGTGCCGCTGCTTGCCCGCCGCGGCGCGAAGGTTGTTCTCGAAATTCAGCCGGAGTTAAAGAGGATCGCACAGCGCCTGGAGGGAGTGAGTCGGCTTCTTGAACGCGGCGATGCGCTGGCTGACTTCGATTTCCATTGCCCGATTCTCAGTTTGCCGCTGGCTTTTAAGACGACGCTGGAATCAATTCCGGCGAATGTTCCCTACCTTTTTCCAGACGCACAATTCGTCGAATCCTGGGGGCAGAAGTTCCCTGCCGTTGCGACAGGATTCAAGGTTGCTCTCGCCTGGGCGGGAAGCCCCCAGCACAAGGGAGATCGGAGCAGGTCCATCCCACTGCACGATCTGGCCCCACTATCGCGCGCGGACGGCGTGACTTTCTTTAGCGTTCAGAAAGGCCGGGGCGAATCCGAGGCGAACGAGCCGCCAGCGGGTCTGCGACTGGTCAATCTTGCACCGGACCTGCATGATTTCGCCGACACGGCGGCGGTTTTGTGCCTGATGGACCTGGTGATTACAGCGGATACCAGCGTCGCCCACCTGGCCGGCGCGCTGGGTCGCCCCGTGTGGGTGATATTGCCGACGGTTCCTGATTGGCGCTGGCTTCATAACCGGCAGGACAGTCCCTGGTATCCGACGATGCGGTTGTTCCGGCAGACCAAATCGGGCGATTGGGGAGGTGTGATTTCGCGGGTGGGGGAGGCGCTGGCGGCGTTCGTCGAAGAAGGGGGGATGACAAGGTGACCGGGTGACAAGGTGACAAGGTGAAGGGGCTCGCCTGCACTGAGTGTCGGCGAGTGGGATTTTGATGCCTCTCAGCCGGGAACCACGCGCTGCCGCAGACGGCGGGGAAACGGCGCGCGGCTTTGCCGCGAGAGAGTAGAAAGTAGAGAGTCGAAAGTAGACCGGACAAAAAGCCGACGCCACCGCATGAGATGTAGAGTTGATCAGCCGGACAACGAGACGCCACGCGCAGTGGTGGATGGCGTCGGGCTTGCCTGGCATACTCACGCTCGGCGGGTTCGAGCCGCTGACGTGAGGTTGTGGAGTCTTCACCTCCAGATCGTATATGGGAGTTATCCGATGGAGAAAGGCCAAATACAGAATCGAACCGCAGAGGCGCAGAGGACGCTGAGAAGAAATCAGAAATTGATTTCTTATTCTCTGCGAACTCCGCGCCTCCGCGGTTGGATGCGGCTTTCTCTTCGAACCGACGTAATGACGATGGAGCAGTCGTCGGGGGCGTACAAAAGCATCCTGCCGCGAATGACAATCGGCGTTAGCCCGGGTATTTCTGCTTTACCGAGGAGGCTTGAACGTCGGAGTTCAAGTCTAGCGCGGTGAAAATCCGGGTGGGGATGCACGCGAAATCGGATAGTCCTCGTTCTGCGGGAGTCGTCCTGAACTCATATGCCTAGATGAGCGCTCTCCCCGCTCCGCGAATCGATCGGGTCGCGGGCTTGTTTGGGGAGAAACGCTCAGGACGATGCAGAACCGGCGCAAAGACGCTCAGGAAACGTCGGCCCTGATCGAGTGGGCCAAAGCCTGGCGTAGAGTTGGAAATTCACCTTCGCGGCAATCCAAAAAGTGTTGGGGCGAATTGCCGTGCCGAAGCGTTTTACGAAGGTGGGGTGCTCGGATGGCGGCGATGAGCACCAGCTTGCGGGCGCCGGCCCGATGCTTTTCGCCTTGTACAAAGCGGCGAAAAGGCTGGGGACTTTCAGCATAGAGGCATCACTGTGCCTCTATCTAATTAAATGCACGGGCGAGTCAAATGGCCTGCTGGGCCGAAAGATTTGTTGAATGATTGGTAAACGACGACGGCGCAGAGAGCCGGACCCGTCGCGCTTATTGTCTCGGACGAAATCGTCATTGGCGTAAGTCTCGGCCGATTTCTATCTGGGAAGCGAAGTCCGCGCCGCTATGATCTTGCGCTTCTGAGCACGGTATTCGAAATACGTGAAAACCGGCACAAGCGGCCCGCCATAGAACAACAGACCGCGCGTCAAGTTGTGACGCACGAGGCGATTCAGCAATATTTCGGCGTCGTCGATCGGCAATACTGCGTCGTAGGCTCGTTCGGTGCAGCCTAGCACGTGTCCCGTGTACGCGTGAAAAATGAGCCGCACCTTCCCTGATTCGACAGGAAGGCTGCGTGCCC